>JARRQM010000272.1:0-3799 GCA_037381765.1 Kineosporiaceae bacterium | reverse complement strand
CTGCCCTTCAACACCCGGGTCGCCCTTCAACGTCCCGGGCTTCGTGTCAACGCCTCGGCGCCCGCGAGAAGTGCGGGCTCAGATCCCGTCCGGGGTGGGCGTTCGTCGTCTCCCGGAGGCGTTTGCGGGCCCGGGTGAGTCGGCTGGTGATGGCCGTCGTCGAGCAGCCCAGGACCCGGCCGGTGTCGGCGACACTCAACCCGTCCACGGCGGTCAGTAGCAGTGCCTGCTTCTCGACAGCCGTCAGGTTCTCCGTCCAGGCGTCGAACAGGAGCCGGGCGATCACGTCCGTCTCGGGCCCCTCCACGTTCACCCAACGGGTCCGCCAGGCGATCCGGTTCGTCAGACGATGGTGACGAGCCACTCGACGCAGATGATCGATGCAGCGATGGCGGGCGATGCCGAAGGCCCAGGAACGCCGCGCGTCGGCGGAAGCCGGTGCCTGCGCCCACGACGACCATGCCGAAATGAAAGTCTCGGACAGCACATCGTCGGCTGCCGAGTGTCCGACCTGACGGACGATGAACCCGTGCAGTTCTCCGGAATGCCGTCGCACGAAGGACTCGAATTCGTGCCGAGCCGACGGCCCCCAATGTTCTTCCAGCTGGCTGGCTCCGTTCTCATCACAATCTGCGCATGCGAGATCTCCCGCACGAACCATGTCCCCACACTCCAAGATGATGAACATTCCCCGAATTGCGCAGCGCTCGACTATCCCGAGATTTGTCGACGCCACCACAGAATCGCTGCGCGGAGGGTGGCGCCGGATGCGGCCAGATCAGTTCTCACTGCGGGGGCCCGAACAACCCCCGATGCCGTCCGCCTCGTCGATGGTGGTCATGACGTACAAAAAGGCGGTCCCGTAGCCCGAAGTCGCACTCGGTTTGCCCCCCGACCGTGCCCGAACCCATGTTTCGTGGTGTCACGAAGCAAAGATCACGGTCGATTACGATCACACTGTTCGCGCGGTGGGTGCGGTATTCATTGCGCACGCCGTCGTCGCTGGAATGGGACCCCACGCGTCGCTGAACAAGCGCCCGCGCCCCCTCCATGGATCTTCACAACGTCCTCCATATGCCGTGGCCAGGATCGGTGGAACGACCAACATCAAGTCAGCCAGGAGGCGATCGGACAGTCACGGGGGTTTTCCCGGGCTCTCACCACACGAACCAACCCCTGACAGTGCGTTACGGGCCCGAGGAAGACCTGGGCCTGGATCCACTGTTGGTCCTAGGGTTCTGGATGTGCCGTGAAGCACAAATGCCCTTGTGGGCAGGACCGTGACCGGCCCCATGTTCACCATGTACCTGGTGGGAACGGCGACGTCACCGGATCCGCAGACCTGGGTCACCGGCAGGGGTATCCCGGTCGGTCCCGCCACCGGGTGACCGGGAGAATCACGGGTACGGCCGGTCCGGCAGAACAACCGGTCCGACAGAGCAAATGGTGAATGACCGATGCCCGGGGACCACCGGCACCGACCGGCGGGACCGCAGCGGAACGGGAGAGTTGAGGTCAATCATGGGTTTGCGGGATGCGGGTGCACCCGTCGAACGGCTGTGGGCCGTGCGACACGGACGCAGCCTGGCCAACGAAGCTCTGGACGAGGCCGAACGCGAGGGCCGGCTTGACTCCGGGGTGGACGGCCCGGACCGGGACGTTCCCCTGACGGCCGTAGGGCGGCTTCAGGCGGCAGCCGTCGGGCGGTGGTGGCGGAGCTTGCCCCACCGGGAATGGCCCCGGGCGGTGTACGTATCCCCGTACCTGCGGGCCCGCCAGACCCTGGACGAGATCTGGACGCAACTATCCGTTGAGCCCGAAGGCCAGTCCTGGCCGGTCGAGGTCCGCGTCGACGAACGGTTGCGCGATCGCGAATCGGGTGTGCTGGAGTTGATGACGACGGCCGCGATACGCCTGAACCACCCCGACGAGGTTGCGCGACGTCTCGCGGTCGGGGACGTGGCCTACCGGCCGCCGGGAGGCGAGTCCCTCGGGGACGTGGCCGCGCGGGTACGGGAGTTCCTGCACGACGTCGAACGCGGCCCCGCGCCCCGCGTCCTGGTCGTGGCACATGACGCCACCGTGCTGATGCTGCGCGCCGTCATCGAGGATCTCGACGAGCCGGGCATCGCCGGGTTGATGGGCGACGACCCGGTGGCCAATGCCTCGATCAGCCAGTGGCAACGGTCCGGGCACCAGTGGACCCTGCACGGCTACAACGACACCGCCCATCTCGCCGACCCGACCGTCTCATGACGCGTCCACCCGCCGAGGCCAACTCCAGGCAACCTTCACGATGCCTGCCAGGAGCACCAGTTCCACGATGCTGCCGATAACGAAGTAGACCCACGTCTCACCGATGATCGAGACCACGACCGACACCAGATAGAGCAGTCCGACGACGATGTTGGCGACCCTGGTCGCCCGGACGGGCGCCAGGAGCGAGACGGTGATCATGAGACTGGGAATCACGATGTAGATCGTCGTGAGCGTGAGGAACGTCTGGTCGATCGCGAAGCCCACGCCGGGGACCTCGCCGGCGAGTGCCCCCCGGATGACGTCGGCCCGCCAGAAACCGAAGATGTCAACATAGGCGAACACGAAGAGCATGGAGATCCACAGACCGCCCAACGCAGTCCGGACATTCACCTTCTCGTCCCGGAACCGCGCGGTGTCAGGAACATCCTGGGTGCCGGAGGCACCCCGTGGGCCGGGGTGGCTCCGCGCACCCTGCGGCTTTGCCTGGTTCTCGCCCATGACCGACCTTTCTCCGTGAGCCCGTGACCACCTGCGCGTCCAGCCTGTCGCGACGGATCCCGGGAGACATCGGCCGGGAAGCCGGGTCCGTCTCGGTCGATCGGCCGAGACGATTCGGGCCGATCGACCGGGGCGAACGTGCGCGCACCTGCACGCGTGTTCGCCGAGCCGGTCAGTCAGGCAGACGGCGGGAGCCGTCGGCGGTGTCGAGCACGACCACCATCGTGCCGCCGACCCGATGGCCCGTGGCGCCCCGACGTATCCGGGGCGGCGAACTGGGTCTTCGTTCGCCGCCCCGGACACCGTTCTCGCTGGGGGTCAGGGAGTCTGGCCCGGCCGGGACACGATGGCTTCGGCCAGGACAGCCGACGAGTACAGCCGGGTCCCTGCCGGCCAACCGTGGCTCTCCTGGGTGAGGGTGCCCATGACCCCGCGGTAGTCACCGGTTGTGGGGTCGAAGAGGACCGCGTGGGCGGTGTCCCCCGAGCGTCTGGCGACGGCGACGGTCACCCGCCCCGCCGCGTCACGGGTGGTGGGGATCAGGTAGACGTCCGGGATCCTGCGCCGAGCGGAATACAGCGCTTCCTCGGTGCGCGGGGGGGCAGGTAGCCATCATCAGGTTGAGTGCCGCGAACCAGGCGTACGTGTCCTCGTTGGCCTGCTGGTTGATACCCCAGGGCGACGAACCGTGGGCGTACAGCCAGGTGAGCATCCCGTCGGTGGTCGTGGGCAGCACCGGAATGTTCTCGGTGGTGCAGGGGTCCGGAGTCCGGTACCCCTCCGGGGTGCTGGTGGGGCTCGGCTCCGGCCCGCCGCGACCACGCGGATCCCCGCTGGGGCACGCCCCGAGAGCCCCAGCCACGACGCCCCGTACCCGAACGGCGAAGCAGCGACACCCCGACGAGTGCGGCCCGCAGCCGCGGCCCTGGCCGTGTTCCCGGTTCAGCCGGAGGCCGCTGGACCGTCGTTCCGCGGCGTCTGCCGCCACCCGGCCACCACTTCCCGGGCGGCGGCCACGAAGGCCCGGACCGCCGGGTCGGTG
>JARRQM010000271.1:0-4671 GCA_037381765.1 Kineosporiaceae bacterium | reverse complement strand
CGGGACTTCGCCGACATCTACGACCTGGTCGGGGTGCGGGTGCTGGTCGAGACGGTCCGGGACTGCTACGCGGTGCTCGGTGCGTTGCATGCCCGGTGGAACCCGGTGCCGGGGCGGTTCAAGGACTACATCGCCATGCCCAAATTCAACATGTACCAGTCGTTGCACACGACGGTGATCGGGCCGGAGGGCAAGCCCGTCGAGATCCAGATCCGCACCTATCAGATGCACCGGCGGGCCGAGTACGGGGTCGCCGCGCACTGGAAGTACAAGGACGACCCGACCCGGCGCGCGGCCAAGGATGACGGCGGGGCCTCGGACATGGTGTGGCTACGTCAGCTGCTGGACTGGCAGCGGGAGACCGCCGATCCCGGGGAGTTCCTCGACTCGTTGCGGTTCGAGATCAACGCTCAAGAGGTGTACGTGTTCACCCCGAAGGGTGATGTCGTCGCCCTTCCGGCGGGCTCGACCCCGGTGGACTTCGCCTACTCGGTGCACACCGAGGTGGGGCACCGGTGCATGGGGGCCCGGGTGAACGGCCGCCTCGTGCCGCTGGAGTCGATGCTCGACAACGGCGACGTGGTGGAGATCTTCACGTCGAAGGCGGATGCGGCCGGTCCGAGCCGGGACTGGCTCACGTTCGTGCGCAGCCCGCGGGCCAGGAACAAGATCCGGCAGTGGTTCTCCAAGGAGCGCCGCGAGGAGGCGGTCAAGCAGGGCAAGGAGGCCATCGCCAAGGCGATGCGCAAGCAGCACCTGCCGATCCAGCGGCTGATGTCGCATGAGTCACTGGTCGGGCTCGCCACAGAGATGCGCTACCCCGATGTCACCGGGCTGTACGCGGCGGTCGGTGAGGGGCATGTGTCCTCGGCCAGCGTGGTGCAGCGGCTGGTCGCTTCGGCGGGCGGGGAGGAAGGCGCCGAGGAGGATCTCGCCGAGGCGACCACACCGTCTGCGCGGGCCCGCCGTCCCCGGATCGGTGATCCCGGGGTTGTCGTCCGCGGGGTCGAGGACGTCTGGGTGAAGTTGGCCCGCTGCTGTACCCCGGTCCCCGGGGATCCGATCATCGGGTTCGTCACCCGGGGCGACGGGGTGTCGGTGCATCGTTCCGACTGCGGCAACGTGGCCGGGCTGCGCGCGGAGCCGGAGCGGATCGTCGAGGTCGAGTGGGCCCCCAGTGCGGGAAGCGTCTTCCTGGTGCAGATCCAGGTCGAGGCGCTGGACCGGAACCGGTTGCTGTCCGACGTCACCCGGGTGCTGTCGGACAGCCATGTGAACATCCTCGCCGCGAGCGTTGCGACGTCACGCGACCGGGTGGCCATCTCGCGGTTCACCTTCGAGATGGCCGACCCCGGTCATCTCGACCACGTGCTCACCGCCGTCCGCCGCGTCGAAGGAGTTTTCGACGCCTACCGGGTCACCGGACGCCGCACCGAATGAGCGGGGCCGCACCCCGGACGCCCACCGGTTGAGTACCTGCCGGGCCCGGGGGACCCCGCGGTGCCCGGGCAGTGATTCCAGGACGGCGGCCACCCGGGCCGGCGTCACCCCGACCTCGGCGAGCAGACGCAGTTCGGCGAGGGCCTCCTCCGCGGGGAGGGAACGGGCCAGGTCGGCGGCCGTTCGGTCGGGGACGGTCACCGCGACGGTATCCGCCGGGACCAGGCCGGCGAGCACCATCACCGTGCCCGGGACGAGCCGGGCCTCGCGCACCCGCAGACCCCGGAAACGGCGCCGGCTCAGACCGGGCAGGGCGTACACGTCGATCCGGGGCGGGACCGGGCCGCCGACGAGGGCCCAGCGGGCCGCCCGGTAGCCGACCACGGCATCGGCGGGGGACCGGGCCGGGGGGAGGATCCGGGCCAGGGCGGACACCCGGAGTTCCCGGGTTTCCGGTTCGCCGGTGCCGGTGTGCACGTCGCCGACCACCGCACGGAGCAGCCCTCGGGCGCGCAGCCGGGCCACTTCACCGGACTCCGGGCCCTCCTCCCGGAACAGGACCGGGCCGGCCTCCGGCGGTGGGTACGGTGGCGGATCGGGGAGGCGGGCCGGGAAGTCGGGGGAGCCGGGCGGGGTGGGCGTGACCGTCGGGGGCATGTCCCGACCTTCGCCGGTTCCTGGGACCGGGGGAACCTCCCGGCCAGAATCTGTGGATGGGGCGCCACGGCGAGCAGTTGGGGACGGATCGGCCCGTCCGAGGTGGCTGTCCCCGGCACCACGGCGGGGCGGTCCGCTAGATCTCGACGCCGTCTGCGGGGACCGGGCGGACGTCACCTAGCTCGGTATGCCCGCCCGTTTCCGCGCGGGGCTACCGGGTGAACCTGCGTGCCCGCCCGGCGCCTGCCTGTCCTCGCGCGGGCGCCGGGCGAACCTGCGTGTCCGGTGCCCGGTCAGCCGCCGAAGTCGTGCAGTGCCCGGCGGGCCTGTTCCAGCCACTGTTCCCGGGCCTCGATCGCCTGCTCGGCCTCGCTGACCTTGCGGGCGTTCCCCGCCGCGCGGGCCTTGTCGAGCTGGGCGTGCAGCGCGGCGAGGGTGGATTCGAGCTGGCGCACGGCGTCCTCGGCGCGGGCCCGGGCCTGGGGGTTGCTCCGGGTCCAGCGCTCCTGCTCGGCGTCCCGCACCGCGTGCTCGACCGCCCGTAGCCGCTGCTCCAGGCGCCCGAGGTCGGCCCGCGGCACCCGGCCGGCCGCTTCCCAGCGCTCGTGCAGGTCGCGCAGGGCGGTCCGGGCCGCCCGGGCGTCAGTGACCGGGAGCAGCGCCTCCGCCTCGGCGAGCAGCGCCTCCTTGGCCACCAGATTGTCCTGGAGCTTGGCGTCCGCTTCTGCCGAGGCGGCGTTGCGGGCCCCGAAGAAGGTGTCCTGGGCGGCCCGGAAACGCGACCACAGGGCGTCGTCGTCCTTGCGGGCCGCCCGGCCGGCCGACTTCCACCGGCCCATCAGGTCACGGAAGGCGGTGGCGGTCTCCGCCCAGTCGGTGGAGGTGGCGAGCGCCTCGGCCTCGGCGACGAGGGCCTCTTTCGCTGCCCGGGCCAGGCCGCGCTGCTCGTCGAGGGCACTGAAGTGCTGCCGGCGCTTGCGGTCGAAAGTGGTCCGGGCGTGGCTGAAACGCTTCCACAGCTCGTCCTCGGTCCGCTTGTCCAGGCGGGACTCGCGTTGCTGGCGGCGCCAATCCTCGAACAGCTCGCGCAACCGGTCGCCGGAGGTCTTCCAGGGCAGCCGTTCGGGGTCGACGGCGGCGAGCGCCTCGGCCTCCTCGACGAGGGCGGTGCGGGACTCCAGGGCCCGGGCCCGCTCCTCCTGTCGGGCCGACTCGGCGGCCTCCTTGCGTTGCTCGATCACCGGGCCGAGGGCGTCCAACCGGGTGATCAGCGCGGCGAGGTCCCCGAGGGCATTCGCCTCCCGGACCGTCCCGGTCAACCGCTCGGCCTGGGAACGGGCGTCGGCGGGGGAGACATGGCCGAGCTCGATCCGCTGCTCCAGCAACGCGACTTGGGCGAGCAGATCCTCGTATTTGCGGGTGAAGTAGGCGAGGGCTTCTTCCTCGCTGGCCCCCGGGTACTGGCCGATGGCGCGTTCGCCGTCACCGGTGTTCAGCCACACCGTTCCGGCATCGTCCAGCCGGCGTCCCCGCGGTGTCCGGGACGACGCCGCCGGCAACGACCTTCTCGACGACGTCGAGACCCCCGGTGACCTTCCCGATCACCGTGTAGCCGCCGGCCGCGTCGGCCGGGATCGGGGAGTCCTTGTACACGATGAAGAACTGGCTGCCCATGCTGTTCCCGTCGCCACCGGAGCGGGCCATGGCGACCGTACCGGCCGGGTAGACACCGTCCGCCGGGGCGTTCTCCACCGGGCCGTAGGTGTACCCGGGGCCGCCCGTCCCGGTGCCCGTCGGATCACCGCACTGCAGGACGTAGATCCCCTCGGTGGTGAGCCGGTGGCAGACCGACCCGTCGTAGAAGCTCTGCTGGGCCAGGAAGATCGTTGAGGACACGGCCTTCGGCGCCTTCGCCCCGTCGAGTTCGACCAGGACCGAACCGCAGCTCGTTTCCAGGGTGAGGTTCCAGGACTTCCCCGCGGCCAGATCCGAGGCCGGCGGGGTGTCCCAGGACTTCGGGGTAGCCGGCGGGGTGACCGTCGGCTCGGGACAGGGATTGTCCGGATCGCTCGCCGCCGTACTCGTCGCGGACGAGGCAGCCGCCGTGTTCGTGCTGTCGGGGCGCAACCACCAGACGGTTACCGAGACGACGGCGATGACCACGAGCGCGGAGGCGGTGACGATCCCCGCCTTACGCCACTTGCGTCGCTTCGCCATCCGTTCGGCCCGCTTCGTCAGCCACTTCTCGTAGCGACGCTTGGCGTATTCACGTTCCCGCCTCTTCGGCGACACCCTGTGCCTCCTCGTCTCACCCGGCCGCGCCCAAGTGTAGGTGCAACCGCGGACCGGTCCGCGCCCGGCGAGCCCGGTAACCTTGGGGGGTGCTCCTTACCGGATTCCCGGCCGCCGCGTTCGGCACGAACTGCTACGTGCTCGCCCCCGCGGCGGGTGAGGAGTGCCTGATCGTCGACCCGGGGGTCGGCGTGGACGAGCGGCTCGTGGACGTGCTCACCGAGTTCCGCCTGCGCCCCGCCGCGGTCCTGCTCACCCACGGCCACCTGGATCACGTCTACG
>JARRQM010000270.1:0-3802 GCA_037381765.1 Kineosporiaceae bacterium | reverse complement strand
CGCACTGGACCCGAGGATTCGCTATGAGTGACCAGACCCGGAGCACCTCGCCGACCTCCGACAGGCCAGAGGCCGACCCGGATGCTGCCGGTCCGGAGGCGGACCCGCCCGCTGCCGAACCGGAGGCCGACGTGCCCGCTGCCGAACCGGAGGGCGACCAGGCCTCTGCGGGCCCCCCGACCCCCGAACCTGACGGACCGTCCGAACCGGGGGAGTCCAACGGAGTCGACCGGGTCGGCAGCCTCGCCTCGGATGCCTGGCGGAACCTGCGACGCAACCCGATGTTCCTCATCTCCACGGCGCTCATCCTGCTGTTCATCCGAGGCGAGGCTGCCGACCCGGTCGACTCCGTTGGACTCCCCCGGTTCGGGCGGTCCGTCAGGTTCGGGGGTCGGGGGGCCCGCAGAGGCCTGGTCGCCCTCCGGTTCGGCAGCAGGCGGGTCCGCCTCCGGACCGGCAGCATCCGGGTCGGCCTCTGGCCTGTCGGAGGTCGGCGAGGTGCTCCGGGTCTGGTCACTCATAGCGAATCCTCGGGTCCAGTGCGGCTTAGATCAGGTCCACCAGCAGGTTCATCACGAGGTAGACCAGGACGAGGACGGTCACCACACCGACCACGGTGGCTCCCTGCTTGAGGACGATCGAGCGGAAGACGAGGTTGCCGACCCCGTCGATATTGAAGATTCCCTCGGTGACGATGGCCCCGCCCATCAGCACACCGAGGTCGGTGCCGAGGAAGGTCACCACCGGGATCAGCGAGTTCCGCAGCAGGTGGATCCCGGCGACCCGCCGGCCGGGTAGGCCCTTGGCGATGGCCGTGCGCACGTAGTCGGCGCGCCGGTTCTCCGCGACACTGGACCGGGTCAGCCGGGCGATATAGGCCATCGACAGGCTGCCGAGGACGAGGGCGGGGAAGAGAAGCTCCGGTAGCGGAGCCCCGGTCGAGACCGACCCGACCTTGATTCCGAGCAGCGGCAGCACATGCGGACCGATCAGGTCACGCATGATGTACCCGGTGACGAACACCGGCAGGGAGATCAGCAGCAGGGTGGAGACGAGGACGAGGTTGTCCAGGTAGCCGCCGCGGCGCAGCCCGGTCACCACCCCGGCGAAGATCCCGATCAGGGCTTCGATGATCAGTGCGAAGACGGCGAGTTTGACCGTGGTGGGGTAGGTGCGTAGCAGCTGATCAGCCACGCTCTGCCCGGCGAAGTTCGTCCCGAAGTCACCGTGCAGCAGGTTCCACAGGTACTTCCCGTACTGGACGATGACCGGGTCGTTGAGGTTGAACTTCTCGGTCATCACGTCGATGTAGGACTGGGGGCAGGGTCGCTCACCGCACTTGGCGGCGAACGGATCTCCCGGCACTTTCCAGACCAGGACGTAGATGATGAACGTGGTGCCGAAAAACACGGGGATCAGCTGGAGTAGCCGCCGGATGACGTAGCGCCCCATGGAGGCCCTTCCTGTTGTCGTACTCCCCCACCTGCCATGTTGCCCGTTCGGGAGCACCCCGCCCCGACCGGGCTGGGCCCGCCCGGGGTTCCGGGCGGGCCCAGCCTTGTTGTATCAGGTCAGTTCGACGTGCTTGTTACTTGACCTCGACCGAGACCAGGTCGAGCTCGCCGAAGACGTTGACCTTCGCCGTCTTCAGCTTGGTGGAGATCCCGGACTGCTCGGAGACGGTCCACAGCGGGATCGCCGGCATGTCCGCGACGAGGGTCTTCTCGGCAGCGATGTAGAGGGCGTTCGACTCCTCGACCGAGGCCTGGTTGGCCTTGGCGATGCCCTCGTCGAAGGCCGGGTTGCTGTAGCCGCTGTCGTTGGCCGAGCCGCCGGTCGCGTAGAGCGGTTCGAGACCGTTCTGGATGTTCGGGTAGTCGTACTGCCAGCCGGCCCGGAACAGGCCGGTCATCTTCTTGTCGTTGATGCCCTGGCGGAACGCCGCGAACGTGGCGACCGGGGTGGCCTGGCATTCCAGGCTGGTGGCCTTGGTGATGCTGTTGCAGACCGCTTCCGTCCACGCCTTGTGGTCGCCGTCAGCGTTGTAGCTCAGCGTGACCTTGCCGGAGAAGCCGGACTTGGCGACGAGTTCCTTGGCCTTGTCCGGGTTGTAGGTGCAGTACTCACCGCAGGTCTCTTCGTACCCGTTCACCGCAGGCGAGCTGAATGCCTTCGCGGGCGCCCGGGTGCCGTCGAAGATCTGCTGGGTGATGGTGTCCCGGTCGATCGCCATCGACAGTCCGTGCCGGAAGTCGGCGTTGTCGTACGGCGCGCCCGCGTAGATCGGCATGGTGATCGTCTGGACGACGAGCACCGGACGTTCCATGCCCCGGTCACCGAGGTCGGTCTTCCACTTCCCGCCGGCCAGCGCCGCGGTGGGCAGCTGCTGCTGGAAGTCGAGGTTGTCCGACAGCAGGTCCGAGTAGGCGGCGTCCTGGTTCTGGTACAGCCGGAAGGTGACGTCCTTGACCTTCGGCTTGGTGCCCGTGTAGTCGTCGTTGCGGGTGATCTTGATTTCCTGGTTGTCGGTCCAGCCGACGAACTTGAACGGACCGTTGCCGACCGGGTTCTTGCCCCACGCGGTCTTGTCGTCACCGGCGTCGAAGAACGACTGCGGCAGCGGGCTGAAGGCCGTGTACCCCAGCGTGGTCTCGAAGGCGCCGAACGGAGCCGAGAGGGTGACCTCGAAGCTCGTGTCGTCGATCTTCTTGAGGCCCTTCATCTCCTTCGCCGCGGGGGCGGGGGCTTCCTGCGGGCCTTCCTCCCCGTCCGGGTCCTCGCTCTGCAGGTCCGCGTACCCGTCGATCTTCTCCATGAAGTAGGAGTTCAACGCGCCGTTGGGGCCGTAGGCCACCCAGTTCCAGGCGTTGATGAAGCTGTCGGAGGTGACCGGAGTGCCGTCGTGGAACTTCCAGCCCTCCTTCAGCTTGATGGTGAAGGTCTTGGCGTCGCTGGACTCGATCGACTCCGCGACCGCCATCTGGGTCGCCGCGTCGTCCGCGGCGTACTCGACCAGCCCGGTGAACAGGGCGTCGACGACCTTGCCGCCGCCGGTCTCGTTGGTGTTCCCCGGAACCAGCGGGTTCTCCGGCTGGCTGCTATCGATGACGATGCTGGGGCCAGCGGTTGAATCAGACCCCGAGGATGAGCAGCCGGCCGCCATGAGCGCGACCGCCACTGGGATCACGATCATCCCTTTTTGGCGTAACATCCGCATTTGCGTGCCTCCGAGAGCGGTGAGAGTGGGGCGTACCAAGACCGGGCAGGCGCTCCGGTGCCGATGGGTGGACCTGCGGCACCACGGGGCCTGTCACCGTATGAACACTAGGAGACCGCTCGGCGGCGACAAAGCGACGCATGGTTCATTGCGATAACGAAATGGCTCGCCCGGGTAACCGAACCAGTACTCAATGTGACAGGTTGCCGACAATCCCGGGCAAGCCCGCCGCATCGACATGCCCCGGCGCCTCACCCGGTCGACACCCGGATCAGTCGGCTCCCCCACCGCGGATCCGGACGGGCGGCTCCACGCCGACCCCGACCGCATTCGGGACCGGGCGACTTGCCCCGTGGAATCGGTTGAAACGCCCCGCCCCGACCCATCTCCACCCCGGGCAGGGCGAACTCCGTCAGCGAGACACCGGTCACGGTTTCGTCGTCCCTGCCCCCAACGCGGCCACCCGCGCCGGCAACCGGACGATCCTGGCCGCCACGGACTCACCCCGGCCCGGCCTGATGACATGACACAGCTCTCTGAGCTGTGCTTACCTTCCCAGGTGAAGCACCCGACCGAACGCCGTGG
>JARRQM010000269.1:0-3803 GCA_037381765.1 Kineosporiaceae bacterium | reverse complement strand
TGCGGGACCCCCGTTCCTTCCGGAGGGGCGTGCTCCTACCGGAGGGGCGTGTTCCTGCAGGAGGGGTGTGCCCCTACAGGAAGTAGCCGGTGGCGGGGTCCAGTTCGGTGTCGGTGAGCGGGGCGGCGGTCTCGTCACGGAGGGCGAACAGCTCGGCCAGGGTGGCGCCGCGGTCCTGCAGGTGGGCGGGCAGGGGCCGGTCGCCGGGTAGCCAGGCCCGGGCCTCGGCCGCGGTGAGCGGGCCGATCTCCAACTGGGCCAGGTTGCGTCCGGGCCTGACCACCGCCGGGTGCAGGCGGGCCAGGCTCTCATTCGTCGTGATCGCCACGAGGACCTTGCGGCCCTGACCGAGCAGCCCGTCGGTCATGTTGAGCAGCCGGGACAGGGCCTGCCCGGAGTTCGACTTGGCTTCGGCGCGGATGAGTTCGTCGCTGTCCTCCAGGAGCAGCAGCCGCCAACGTTCCTCGTCGTTGTCCTGGAAGCCGAGGGCGACGTCCATGAGGTAGCCGGGTTCGGCGAACAGCCGCTCCGGGTCGAGCACGTAGTCGACCTGGCACCAGGACCGCCATGCCCAGGCCAAGGCCCGCAGCAGCGTCGTTTTCCCGGTGCCGGGTGGTCCGTGCAGTAGCAGCAACCGGCCGCGTACCCGGTCCGCGGTGAGGGACATCAGGGTGTCGGCCGTGGCGGCGACCTTGCCGGTGTAGTTCCCCCGGATCCGGGACCAGTCGTCGGCGTCGATCGCGCGGGGGCGCCGTCTCGGCCCCTGGACGGACAGGTGCCAGAAACCGATGGTCACCCGATCGGCCTGGGGTTCCGGATCCTGTACCGCGCCGTCGGCACAGGCGGCCATGACGGTCTCCGCCCTTTCCGCGGTTGTCGCGGTGACGACGAGATCGGCTTGCTGGGTGTGTTTCCAGAGGATGCTGAGCAGGGTCCAGTCCTCGCCCCGGAACAGGCGAGCCCGGTACCGGTCGCTCACCGCTTCCCGCACCAGCGTGGCGCCCTCGGGGGCGAGATGTGCCCCGGGCCGCACGTTCTCCAGGTCGGCGCTGCGGGCGAACGGCTGTTTGCCGGTCGCGAAGGCGTCGAGGATGAGCAGGTCGAGCACGTCGCGGGGGGAGTCGCTGTCATCCACCGTGGCGTGCAAACCCAACCCGTCGGCTACCGCATGGGCTGCGGGAACCGCGGCGTCCGGGATGGCGGCGGGGGACGGCGTCGGGACACCGGCCGTGGTGGTTCCGGGGGCGCGGCGGGCCCCCGGCATTCCGTGGGATGTGGCGCCTCCGGCCCGTGCAGACGTGGCGAGGCTCTGGTCGGGTGGAGACATACGGACCAGGATGGAGTGTTTCGTCACCGGATGCCCAGTGGATTTCCGTGCGGCCCCGGCTGCGTCAGTTGAGGTGTGGGGCCGTCCCGCCTTCCGGGTTCACCGGGGCCGGATCCGCCGGGGCAGGGTTCGCCGGGGCCGGGTTCGCCGGGGCCGGGTTCACAGGGGCAGGGCGCCGTTGCCCTTGACCGTCTTCATCGCCACGAGGCTGCGCAGGGAGGCGACACCGGGGAGTTCCCCGAGTTTCTTGGTGAAGAAGTGCTGGTAGGCGTCGAGGTCGGCGACGGCCACCCCGAGCAGGTAGTCCGATTCCCCGGCCATCAGGTAGCACTCCAGTACCTCGTCGAGTGTGCTGACCGCGTGCTCGAAGGACTCCAGGGTCTCCTGGCGTTGGGAGGTCAGGCTGACCATGACGAACACGTGCAGGCCCCGGCCGACCCGATCGCGGTCGAGTACTGCTCGGTAGCCGGTGATGTACCCGCGGTCCTCCAGGGACTTGACCCGGCGCAGGCAGGGGGAGGGGGACAACCGCACCCGCTTCGCCAGCTCGACGTTGGTCAGGCGGCCGTCGGTCTGCAGTTCCCGCAGGATTGCCCGGTCGATTCGGTCCAGGCCCGGAGAGGAGTCCAGGGTGCTAGGCATGTCATTCCCCAATCAGCGGTTTTCGTAGCTGATAATGCTAAGGGATAAGGCGAACTCGGTGGAAGTTAGCACCATCTGCCGCACGGATGGACGTACTCTGCCATTGTCGGCAGGTCGCTCCTGGCCTGGCCTGATGTGGTGGCGGCCGGATCCATGAGGTTCCACCCCGTACCGTCCTCGGGCGTGCGGGTGAGCCGGGTCCCGGTCGCCGGATTCCGGGCGTGCCCGTCGCGAGGCGGGCCCCGTTCCTCCTCAACTTTCTGTAGTCGAAAGGACCGTGATCGCGGTGAAGGTAGGTATCCCGCGTGAGGTGAAGAACAACGAGTTCCGGGTGGCCATCACCCCGTCCGGGGTGCATGAACTGGTCCGGCACGGCCATGAGGTGGTGGTGGAGGCCGGCGCCGGTGTGGGGTCGTCCATCCCGGATGCGGACTATGCCGCGGCCGGTGCCCGGGTGCTCGGTTCCGCCGATGACGTGTGGGCGGAGGGCGAGCTCATCCTCAAGGTGAAGGAGCCGATCGTCGCCGAGTATCACCGGATGCGTGCGGGCCAGACCCTGTTCACCTACTTGCACTTGGCCGCCGACAAGGCACTCACCGAGGAACTGGTTGCCCGGGAGGTCACCGGGATCGCCTACGAGACCGTGGAACTTCCGGACGGTTCGTTGCCGCTGCTGGCACCGATGAGCGAGGTCGCCGGGCGGCTGGCTCCGCAGGTCGGGGCCCATACGTTGATGCGTGCCCAGGGTGGGCGTGGGGTCCTGCTCGGCGGCGTGTCCGGGGTGTATGCGGCCAAGGTCGTCGTTATCGGCGCCGGGGTGTCCGGGATGAACGCTGCGGCGATCGCTCTGGGTATGCAGGCCGAGGTGTTGCTGCTGGACAAGAACATTGCCCGGTTGCGCCAGGCTGACGCGATCTACCAGGGGCACCTGCAGACCGTCGCGTCGAACGCCTACGAGGTCGAGCGGGCCATCGCCGATGCCGACCTCGTCATCGGTGCCGTACTCGTCCCCGGGGCGAAGGCCCCCACCTTGGTGACGAACGAGCAGGTGGCCCGGATGAAGCCGGGCAGTGTGCTCGTCGATATCTCCATCGACCAGGGCGGCTGTTTCGAGGATTCCCGTCCGACCACGCACACCGACCCCACGTACCCGGTGCACGACTCGGTGTTCTACTGCGTGGCGAATATGCCTGGGGCGGTCCCGAACACGAGTACCTATGCCCTGACCAATGTCACCTTGCCGTATGCGGTCGCCCTCGCCGACCGGGGGTGGCGGGATGCCCTCGGCGCCGATCCGAGCTTGGCCCGAGGACTCAACACGGTGCAGGGTCAGGTGACGAACGCCCCCGTCGCGCAGGCACATGCGATACCGCACCGGGAACTCGCCGAGGTTCTCGACTGAGGGAAAGCCGGGCCGCCGGTTTCTGTTGTTGGGCGGCGGTTCTGGTTCCGGCAAGCGGTCGGCGCCTCACATAGCCCTTTCCCGAAGCTTTGCTTTGCGAGCACCGATGCGGGCGCTCTTGTCGGTGGGGGTGGAACAAGCGCTCCCGCCGGTGGGGGTGGAACAAGCGCTCCCGCCGGTGGTGGCGGAACAAGCGCTCCCGCCGGTGGTGGCGGAACAAGCGCTCCAGCCGGTGGTGGCAGAACAGGGGGTGCGTCTTCTTCTGGTTCTGCGAGCGTTGGCGCGGGCGCCTCCATGGATGAGGGCAGAGCAAAGCGCGAGTGCTTGTTGCTCTGTCTGGGGCGCGTGTGCCCGAGCAGTACCGGATCGGGTCGAGTCTGGCTCAGGGCATGTCTGACCCGGGGTTTACCAGCCGATAGCCGCCCCTCCCGC
>JARRQM010000268.1:0-3821 GCA_037381765.1 Kineosporiaceae bacterium | reverse complement strand
GCCGACCCGACACCCCGTCCGCGGCGACGACGACCGGCGCCCGGTAGACCACCTCATCCCCGGCCCGGCGGCCCTGCCCGTCCACCGACCGGGCGGTCACCCCGACGATCCGGCCGGTGCGGTCGTCCAGGACCGGACCGGTGACCGCGGTCCGCTCACGCAACCGGGCTCCCGTGGACTCCGCATGCCGGGCCAGCGTCTCGTCGAGAGCGAACCGGGGCCGGACCAGACCGTAGTCGGGAAAGCTCGCGAGATCCGGCCAGGGCAACTGGAGCCGGTGCCCGCCGCCGATGATCCGCAGGCCGCGGTTGCGGATCCAGCCGTCCTCGACCCGGGTGGGCACCCCGAGGGTGGCCAGTTCGCGAACCGCACGGGGAGTCAGCCCGTCACCGCATACCTTCTCCCGGGGGAAGGCCGTCTTCTCCAGGACGAGCACGTCGAGCCCGGAACGGGCCAGGTAGCTCGCCGCCGACGACCCCGCGGGCCCTGCCCCCACGACGATGACGTCGGCATCGTCCCCCGCAACGCGTGCAGACGTACGACTTGTCTCGGTCACGTTGCCCCTTGCCGGTCCGGCGTGGCGGCGCCCCCGGCGGACGCCCGCCCGTGTCAACCCGTGCATCACTGCACGACATGTCGCCGGGAGTCTACGGGCCGGCAGGAGCACGCCCCGGGGTGCCCCGCACCCGACCCCGACCGCGTTCGGGCCGTTCGCCGGCGGGAAGGGACCCGGATCAGAGACGCACGGCCCGGTGCAGGGCGACGATGCCACCGGTGAGGTTCCGGTAGGCCACCTCGGACCAGCCGACCTCACGCATCCACTGCCCCAGCTCCTGCTGGTCCGGCCACTCCCGGATCGACTCCGCGAGGTAGACGTACGCCTCGGGGTTCGACGCCACCCGCCGCGCCACCACCGGCAAGGCCCGCATGAGGTACCCGGAGTAGACGGTGCGCCACGGCCGCCACACCGGGTGCGAGAACTCGCAGACGAGCAGCCGACCGCCGTGCCGGGTCACCCGGAGCATCTCCGCCAGCGCGGCCCGCGTGTCAGCGACGTTGCGCAACCCGAAAGAGATCGTCACCACGTCGAACGCTCCGTCGGCGAACGGCAGGCTCAGGGCATCCCCGGCGACGAACGGGAGCGCCGGGTTCCGGGCCTGCCCGACGCCGAGCATGCCGAGGGAGAAGTCGCAGGACACCGCCCGGGCACCGGCCTCGGCGAACGGCTCGGTGGACGTACCGGTACCGGCCGCGAGGTCAAGGACCCGCTCCCCGCGGTGCAGGTCGAGTGCCGCGGTGACCGCGGCCCGCCACTTGCGGTCCTGCCGCAGGGACAGCACGTCATTCGTGGTGTCGTAACGATCGGCGACATGATCGAACATCGCCGCCACGTCACTCGGCTGCTTGTCCAGGCTCGCGCGGGGCATGAGGGCATGTTCCCAGACCGCGGCCCGGGAAAGGCACCGGGGCTGTCCGGGGCACCGGAACGTCCGGACGGCTACTCCGGGGGTGGCGGGGTGTCCGGTGGCCGGGAAACACGCGGCGGCGGTGTCACCGGAGCCGTGGGCGGTCCCGCCGGGGACCCCGGTCCCGGGACGCCGTACCCCGGTGCGGACGTACCCGCCGGTGGACCGGACAGGGGCGGCAACGTGCCCGGCGGGTACCCGTACCCGGGGTAGCTGTAGCCGTATCCCGCGGCCGGACCGGGACCCGGGACCGGCGGATACCCGTATCCGGCCCGCCACGGGACGGCACCGGCCGGGGCCCGGCGACGTTCCGGGGCGGGCGCCTGCCGCGCCCACCGCCACGTCGCCAGCAGCACGGGCAGGATGGCCAGGGCGCTACCGCCGGCCAGCCAGCCACTGAGTCCGGTGTCCGACGCGGCCTCGGCCCGGGCCTTGCGGTCCCGGGCGGCGGTGAGGAGGGCGACGGTGGTGACCCGATCCGCGGGGTTGCGGGGGTCGTAGACGAGTTCCACCTCATCCCCCATGGCGAGGTCCGGCCCGGTGTCCGGTTCCCAGCTCACCAGACCCTCGACCGGCCCGCCCGGGGTCTCGAAAGCGATGGACGCCGTATACGTGTACCCCGACCGGGTGACGTCGGTGACCTCGCCGGAGGCCCGGGCGGTGAGGTCGTCGTCGTGGCAGGTGCCGCGCACGTACACCGCGCAGTCATCGACGACGACGGTCCGGAGCATCCTCCCGGCCGCCACGGCGGCGGACAGGATCGCCGTGGCGAACAGGAGCCCCACGACCGACAATCCCACCGCCCACCGCGCGCCACGTCCCACTGTGTCGCTCCCCGCGTCACCGGGCGGCCCATCACCCACCCGAACCCGGTCGATCATCCCACCTCGCCCCGTTCCGTCCGAACAGCCGCGCCGGGGCGGGGTGTGACCCCGCGAGGCCCGGACCTACAGTGGGCCTCGATGACCGCTCTCCCTGCCGCAACGCCGCTGGTGGCCCGCACCGTACGGGTGTCCGACCCGGGCCCGTTGCTTGCGCTGCTCCCCCGGGAGAGCCCCCTCGCGTGGGTGCGTCGCGGGGAGGGATTGGTCGGATGGGGACAAGCGGTGCGGATCCCGGCACCCGGAGGTCCCGGTTCGGGCTGGTTCGACCGTTTCACCTCCGCGGAACAGACCTGGCACGGTCTGCTCCGCCGGGCCGTGATCCGCGACGAGGTCGGGGTACCCGGAACCGGTCCGGTGGCTTTCGGTTCCTTCGCGTTCTCCCCGGACTCCCCCGCCGGCGGGGTCCTCATCGTCCCCGAGGTCGTCGTCGGGCACCGGGACGACCAGTGGTGGCTGACCACGATCGGCACCGGCGCCGTCCTCCCCTCGGCCGGGGACCGGGCCCCGTGGCCGTCCCCCGAACCGGTCAGCCCCCCCGGACAGGTCACCTTCGCCGACGGCGCACTGTCCGCCCCGGAGTGGGAGGCGGCGGTTGCCGAGGCGATCCGCCGGATCACCGGCGGAGACCTCGACAAGGTCGTCCTCGCCCGTGATCTGGAGGCCCGGTCGGCTACCCCGCTGGACGCCCGCTGGCTGCTGCGGCGGCTCGCCCGACGCTACCCGGGGACCTGGACGTTCAGCGTCGACGGGCTCATCGGGGCCACCCCGGAGATGCTCGTCCGCCGGGACAAGGGCATGGTCACCTCCCGGGTGCTCGCCGGAACGATCCGGCGCACCGGGGACGACGCGCACGACCTGGCCCTCGCCGGTTCGCTGGCCCGGTCGAGCAAGGACCTGGAGGAACACGAGTACGCCGTCCGGTCCGTGGCCGACGCCCTCGCCCCGCACTGCACGTCGATGAACGTGCCGGAATCTCCGTTCGTCCTGCACCTGGCCAATGTCATGCATCTGGCAACCGACGTCACCGGGGTGCTCCGGAACGGTACGACGAGCCTCGGGCTCGCCGCCGCCCTGCACCCCTCCGCCGCCGTGTGCGGCACCCCGACACCGGCCGCGGCCGACCTGATCGCCGGGATCGAGGCGATGGACCGGGACCGCTACGCCGGGCCGGTCGGCTGGATGGACGCGTCCGGGGACGGCGAGTGGGGGATCGCGTTGCGCTGCGGGCGGCTCGACGACACCGATCCGCACCGGATCCGGCTGTTCGCCGGCTGCGGGATCGTCGCCGGCTCCGACCCGGAAACCGAACTCGCCGAGTCCGCGGCGAAACTGCTCCCCATGCGGGACGCCCTCACCGACGGCTGACCGGAGGGAGGGACGCCGCCGGAACGGGCTGCGGTCCGGTCCGGGCGGTGTCCTCCGCCGGATCGGCGGAACCGGCCCGGTCGACCGCGGCCCGGACGGTGGCGGC
>JARRQM010000267.1:0-4487 GCA_037381765.1 Kineosporiaceae bacterium | reverse complement strand
CCTGGGCGTCGTCGGGCTGATCGGCTGGCTCGTGGCGGGACGTCTGCTGCGGCCCCTGCGGTTGCTCCGGGACGCCGCCGAGCACATCTCGCACACCGATCTGTCGCTGCGCATCCCGGTCTCCGGACATGACGACGTGAACGAGCTGACCCGCACGGTGAACGCCATGCTCGACCGGTTGCAGGCCGCGTTCGAAACCCAGCAGACGTTCCTCGACGACGCCGGGCACGAACTACGCACCCCGCTCACCATCGTGCAGGGGCACCTGGAGGTGCTCGACACCGGCGACCCGACCGAGGTCGCGGAGACCCGGACCCTGGTACTCGACGAGCTGGACCGGATGCGCCGGCTCGTCGACGACCTCACCGTGCTGGCGAAGTCCCGGCGCCCCGGCTTCCTCCGACCCGCCCCGGTCGACCTGGACCGGCTGCTCGACGGCATCGCCGGGAAGGCCGCCGCGCTCGGCCCGCGCCACTGGCAGGTCGACGCCCGCCCCGGGGTGCCCGCGGTCGCCGACCCCCAGCGGCTGACCCAGGCGCTGCTGCAACTCGCCGACAACGCCGTCCGGCATACCGGTCCGGGGGATGAGATCGGCCTCGGCGCCGAACTCGACGCATCCGGCGGGTTGCGGTTGTGGGTGCGGGACACCGGGACCGGGGTCCACCGTCCGGGATGAGGTCGCGGCCCGGGAAGCGCAGTTGCGGGCGGCTGGGTCTGGCCATCGTCGCGGCGATCGCCGAGGCCCACGGCGGGCGGGTCACCCTGGACAACCGGCCGGGCTCCGGCGCCACGTTCGCGCTCACCCTCCCGTTCCGCCCGGCCCCCGGACTCCCCGGAATCCCCGCAGCACCCGCAACACCCGGATCCCCCGGAATCCCCGCAGCACCCGCAGCACCCGCAGCACCCACAGTCCCCGGACCGTCCGGACCGTTCGGACCCCGCGCAACCCCCGCGCTCCCCGCCCCGGAGGTGAACCCGTGAACCGGCTCCTCATCGCCGAGGACGAGCCGCGAATCTCCTCCTTCGTGGAGAAGGGCCTGCGCGCCGCCGGCTACCGGCCCACCGTCATCGCCGACGGGGTCCAGACCTACGACCACGCCATGGCCGGCGGGTACGACCTGCTCCTGCTCGATATCGGGTTGCCCGGAGCCGACGGTTTCACGGTGCTGCGGCGGCTGCGGGAAGCCGGCAACCGGATCCCCATCGTCGTCCTCACCGCACGAGGCTCGGTAACCGACACCGTCGCCGGCCTGGACGGCGGCGCCGACGATTACCTGGCCAAGCCGTTCCGGTTCGAGGAGCTGCTCGCCCGGATCCGACTCCGGCTGCGCAGTGACGGGCATGCCCCGGAACCCACCGTGCTCCGGTCCGGCGACCTCACCCTCGATCTGCGCACCCGGCAGGCGACGGTGCGGGACCGCACCGTCGACCTGTCCACCCGCGAGTTCACCCTCGCCGAGATGTTCCTCCGGCACCCCGGGCAGGTGCTGTCCCGGGAGCAACTGCTCAGCCACGTGTGGGGGTACGACTTCGACCCGGGTTCGAACGTCGTCGACGTCTACGTCCGCTACCTGCGCCGCAAGCTGGGCCGGGACCGGATCGAGACGGTACGTGGTGCCGGATACCGACTCGTCGACCGGGTGCGGAACCCCACCCCCGCCGATGAGAACCCTGTCATCTCCGGCTCCTCCCCCTCTCACCCCGCCCGGGGACCGTCATTCCAGGCACCCGGAACGGGTGCGGTTCCGGAAAGGAGACAACGATGAGGTTCCCGTCCCCGCGCAGCACCATCATCGCCCTCGGCACTGCCGGTGCCCTCACCGTCACCGCCCTCGCCGTCTCGGCCGCGGCGAACACCGACATCCCCGCGCAGGCACCCGTGAGCACCGTGGTCGATCCCGGGTCGCCCACGCCCCGGGGCACCGACGACACACCGTCGGCGACGGACCCCGCCGGCCACGAGGCCGCCGAGCACGCCGCGGGCCAGGACGACTCCGACGAATACGGCGAGCACGGTTCGGCGTCCCGGTACGACGAGGACGGCGAGCACGGTTCGGCGTCCTCGTACGACGAAGACGGCGAACACGGTTCAGCGTCCCGGTACGACGAGGACGGCGAGCACGACGAGGATGCCGAAGGTCCCGGCCACGACGGTCCGGAGCACGAGGGCGTCCACGACTGACCGCGCCCCCGGCGGGAGCCCCGGGATCTTCCCCTCACCCGGGGCTCCCGCCGGATGCCACAACCGCCCCTGTCCCGCGGCACCGCCCAACCGGAGCGTCGTCTCTGCGGCGCAGGCCCGGTACGGTCCGCCGTTCGCGTCCGCGGGCGACGTTCCCGCATCGGCGGGAGCACCCGGGCGGCGTCGCTGCCCCGGCTACGAGGTGGCGTAACTCGACAGGTAGGCGTCGACCATCCAGAACTTGTTCTCCTTCCGGGCCGCAGGCCCGGTGAACTCGGAGTCGTCGATCATCAGGTACTGGTCCACTTTCCCCCCCTTGCCGTCGGTGTCGTTCCAGGTGACGTCGACCGCGACCCAGTGCCCCTTGACCTTGGACTTGTTCCAGGCGTGCGGGCCGTTACCGTCCAGGACGACCCCGGTGATCTCGACCGTCTGTACCCCGGCCTTGTTGGCCAGTAGGAGGAACGCATCGGCGTAGGAGGCGCAGACCCCCGTCCCGCGGAGCAGGACCCCTTCCGGGGTCTGGGTGTACTCGTACCCCTTCACCGAATCGTGCCGCACCATGAAGTCGAGGGCGTCCGTGTCGTAGGTCGCGTGCGTGCGCAACCACTTGTTCAAGGCGGTGACCTTCTGCGCGTCGGACATCCCGGACTTGATCTGCGACTTGACGACCTTGTCGACCTTCGCGGAGATCTTCGCCTGGAGCGCCGCCTGTTCTTTGGCGGAATAGGTGTAGACGAAACTCACCTTCCCGTTCCGGGTCCGGGACCGTTCCACCCACATCGTGTACGGGTTCTGGGTCACCGCCTCCTGGAGCGCATCATCGAGATCCGGTGCTCCCGGGTCGTCGAGGAAGTCCGAGACATCGACCACCTCGGTGTGGTTGATCATGTGTCGGGCCAGGAAGCGTACGAGTTCACTCGATCCGAACACCGGATAGGGGGTTGTGACGTCCTTCGTCTCACCGCCTTCCGGTTCCTCATCCGCCACGCTGGAATCGGTGTCGGCGTTGCCGACATTCCCGCCGTCCAAGGCGGACTTCCGGTTGAACAGTTCGGCGGTTTTCGCGGTGAACCCGGAACCGTCGATCCAGTAGCCGAGTTTCGTCCCGATGCCCCGGACCGGCAGCCGGGTGCCGTCGGCGGAGATCTCCTCGGCCTTGACGGTGGCCGGAACCGAGCGCAGGGATCCGTCCAACGCGGTGTAATACACCCGGGTCGGGATGTTCTTGAAGGTGATGGCACCATCCCGGGCGACGACCTCATCCCACATCTTCCGCTGGGTGTTCAAGGCGCTGCGGTACGGGAGGTCCCCGAGGCTGCTCGCCGCATCGGTGAGCTTGCAGCCGGAGAATGCGGTGCCATCCGTGGCGACGACGCAGAGCTGGTATACGGAGGCGGAGTCCGGGGTCGTGCTCGGTGCGGCGTCCTCCACGTACGACGTGTTGAACCGCAGTTCCGCGTTCTGCACGTGCCCGTCGCCGACCTCGTTGTAGGCCGCTTTCCAGGTCGATTCCCGGGTCGACGCGACCACGGTGTGATGTTCCGTGGTCGGGTTGGCCTCGCTCATGACGATCCGGTACTCGGTCGCGCCGGAAACCGGCGCCCACGCGATCGTCGCGGTGCCCTCGCTATCGTGGCTGATCATGAAGGACGGGGTGGCCAGCCCGCCGGCCCGGTCCACCAAGACCTTGGTCACCACCGGGGTCCGGAGCTGGGTTCCGTCCTCATCATGCGAACGAACCAGCCAGTAGGTCGCTCCCAGCCCCCAGTGCTCACCTTCGGCGGAGATCTGTTGGATCGCGTCATCGCAGGTCCAGCCCTCATGATCGCCCCCGCAGGCGGCCTCGACGCTGGCACCGCTGGGCACGATCTTCAGGGTGCTTCCCTGTTTGACGGCATGGACCGGCACTTTGTGGGACAGCGCCGCGTCGGAGTAGAGCGCGAAGTGCTTGGAGGACATGCCCCGGGCCGGGACGGTCAGTTTCTCCGTGGAGTCCACATGCTGGTCGACGGTGTACTGGAAGAAACCGTCCTCGGAGACCGTCGCCCACAGGTCCGGACCGGAGAGCCCACGATAGGCAAGGGCGGCACCGATGCTGATGCCGCCGAGCAGGACCACGGTCAGCAGGCTGAGGACCACCCGTAGCCCCGTGTTGCGGCGTCGGGGCGGCGGGAACTGTCCCAGTGCGGCGGCCGAGGCCGCCATGGCCTGATCCCTCGCGTACGGCGGCATCCCGGCCCCGGGACCCGGCCCCGGCCCGGCGCTACCCCACGGCCCCGGAAAGGACGACGGCCCCGGCGGC
>JARRQM010000266.1:0-3827 GCA_037381765.1 Kineosporiaceae bacterium | reverse complement strand
CGGCCTGTCCCGTAGCGCCAGCGACCTGGGCGGAGACCGGTATCGACACACCGTTGTCGATGTCACGGACGCCAAGTACGGCGGACTGCTGGAGGCCGCGGTGGACGTTCTTGGCGGGGTGGACCTGTGCGTCTACGCCGCCGGGATCGGGGAGTTCCTCGATGTCACCGACCTGGCCGCGCAGACGCGAACCCTGGAGGTGAATCTGATCGGAGCGGCCCGAACGGTGCAGACCGTGGTGCCCCGGATGCTGCCCGCCGGCGCCGGACACATCATCGGGATATCGAGCCTGGCGGACGCGACGGCATCGGGTCCCGCGCCTGCGTACAACGCCTCCAAGGCGGGGCTGTCGACCTACCTGCGCGGTCTGGCTCTGGCCCTACGCCCGTACGGGGTGACGGTGACCACGGTCCGGATCGGCTTCGTCGACACCAAGATGGCCAAGGCCGACCACAAGCCGGCGATGATGTCGGTGAACCAAGCGGTAGACCTCCTGATCGATGCCATCGCCACCAGGCCCGCTGTCGTCGCCCGCCCCCGCATCATGGCCCTGGCCATGCGGCTGCTCGACGTCGTCACGACAGTGCAACTCCGCAAGCGGCCATAGGACGATCACCCCGAGCCGGCGCCCCCTCAGTGCCTCGGCTCGAACACGGCAACAGGCCCGACGAGCAGGACCACGCACCGCCGTCCCGTCCCGCGCGCATGGCGGCAATTGCGGGTGTTGGTCGTGGGGTGCGCGATGATGGGTGTCGTGGATTTGCGACCGGTTGAGCAGCTCGTCGGTGTCGAGGATCCCGCGTGGCCGGAGATCGCTGGGCTGCTCAAGGACGCGCCCGCGGCCCGAGGCGTGGAGATCTCCCCGGAGCAAGGGCGCAAGGTTCTTCACGCGCTGCAGGTCACGGCACGCTCCTACCTGGGCGCCTTGGCGCTGCACACCGGCGGCGTGCTGGCTGACCACGGGTGGTTCCGGCTGCTCGGTGGCGGCAGCGGCGGCTTGCCCGACCTGGCGTCCGTCAATGGCCTCAGCGCCGGTGGGCGGAACACTGACCCGCCCTCGTACCTGGTCGTCGGGTACGACGTCCTCGGGGGCCGCTTCGCCATCGACGGGGGCGGCCTGGGCGTCGCACCTGGGCAGGTCTGCTACTTCGGGCCCGACACACTGTGCTGGGATGGCTTGGGTGGCGGCCACGCTGACTTCGTCACCGCCACCATCACCGGTGCTCTGTCCGAGGCGTTCGCCTCGCTGCGCTGGCCGGGATGGCAACATGAGGTGTCGGCACTCCCGCCAGGGCAGGGCCTGTCGCTGTACCCGCCACCATTCACCGCCGAGGGCCAGGACCTCGCCGACGCCGCCCGTCAGCCCGTTCCGATCACCGAACTCGTGGGGTTCTACGAAGACGCAGCTCGACAGTTGAATACGCCAGGGCTGAACCCGTAAGGCGCCCCGAACTACCGCTCGGCGACATGTCCGTGCGTTCAGGCGAGGTCCTCGAAGGACTCCTCGCCCGGTCGCCAGCACATCCACCGCCGGTCCGCGAAGCCGCCGAGGAGAGCGATCTCGGGCCCGGTCACGTCATCCCGGGCCGGGTGCACGACGATGGCGGCGGTATCGAAGTCAATCCGGAGGCCCATCCCCGCCCTCTCTTGCGTTCGCTGAACCACACCGGGGATCAGCGAACGCAGTGCGTCCGCGTAGCCGATCTGCCCGTCGGCCAGCGTTTCGGCGCCGACCACCACGGTAGGCATCACGTCGCAGTTCAGGACGGGCATGTCAGGGGACGGTCCGTCGAACCGCAGCTGCACATAGTCCATAACGAACTGCACCGAGTAGAGCCGGAAGCCGACGAGGCGGCCCAGCAGTTCGTTCGGAACGTACGCCGGGTGCAACTCACTGGACATGGGCCACATGGTCCACCACTCGGATCCGACGCCACGGCGAACACACTCTGATCAACCGACCGGCGGCATGTCCAGTACTTCGTGTGTTGGTTGCTGGGTGATGGCCGCCCCCAGAGTGCGACTGCGGAGCGGCGTCTCGCGCTGCTGGATGATGGGCGGTGTGCGGGACATGCAGGTGGGGCGAGCGGCTGTTCTCGAACTAGCCAGGATCGCCAGAGAGGGGACGGCGGCCGAGATCGAGTGGGCGGATGCCTGGCTGTCCAGGTTGGACGGGGTCGGCTGGCTGCGGTTGGACGAGGAAGCCCGCCGGTTTTCCTACGTCGATGGCGGCCGTCCGGTGGGAGGCGTCCAGGGGTGGCTGGGCGCCTCGGCCGGAGAGTCGTCGGGTGTCGTCGCGGCGGTGACCAGCCTGCATCAGGACGGGCGGTTCCGGCAGCGGGGCGTCCAGATCCTCTCCGGACGTCTGGGGTATCTGCGGGCACGTGCGTTGGCTGTGCGCTGCCTGGACCATGTTCCCGAGGTCCGAGACGACGCCCTGTTGGGCCTGCGGGTCCAGGTCATGTCCGGGAAAGGATTCGAGGCGGCCGCTGATGTCTTGCTGGCTGGCCGTGACCGCCAACACGCGCCGAGCGCCTTGGCGCAGATACTCGCGTCGGTGGAGTCCACGAACACACGGGCGGATGCGGTCCGCCGCCTGCTGGCAGCGCCCCTGCGACGGCTGCGGTTGTGGGCGCTGGAGCTCGGTGGGGCGGAGGTCCTGGATGTGCCGGAGCTGGTCACGGTCGTCACTGCCGACCCCGACCAGGCGGTCCGCCGTGCCGGCATGACCCACCTGGGGCGCCGCGCCAGCAGCGCGCAATTGCGGCCCCTGCTGCGCGCCCGGTTCGTTGATGCGCGGGTGCTGGCCATGGCCGGTGTCACCGACGCGAACCTACCGGACGCGGTGATCCGCGTCGGCCTGCTCGATCCAGCCGCACGGGTGCGGGCCGAGTCCCTCGTCCGCGCCCGACGACGTGGACTCGACGTCGCCGCCCACTACCGCGATGCGCTGGAGCGGGCGGCCCGGGAGCACGATGGTGGCGACCGCAACGGTGGGAGGGGCGTGGTCGCGGCAGCACTGACCGGACTGGGCACTCACGGGTCCGGACGCGACCTGGACCTGATCGGGCGCTGGCTGATCGATCCTCGCCCTGGGCCCCGCGCCGCTGCCGTCACCGCCTACGCCCACCTGGCCGACAGTGAGCAGGTCACGGCGACGCTGACGTCCCTGCTGCACGATCCGAGCCCGAAAGTGACCGCGGCCGCCGCTCGGGCGATCGCCGCCATCCGAGTCCCTGCGGACGAGGACACGCTGGAAACGGCGTGGTCCAGCCAGCAGCCATGGACCCGCAGAGCGGCCTGGAGGATCACCCGTTCCCGGGGCGGCTGGTCGCGGGTCGACGCCGACATCCGCGCGGCCGTCGACCTCGACAACGACCTTGGCGGCTTGGGGGCGAACGCTCTGCGCGGGTGGCTCGACAACGGCGCCGCGACAACCTGGGGCCGTCCCAACGCTGCTCAGGCAGCGCGAATCGCCCACACCCTCAACACCCACGACCTGCCCGACGACGTCGCCATCCAGGTCGCCTTCCACGCCGGGTTACCTCGACCACGCCCTCTCACACGGGCCGCCCCGGACCCGCACGACACCGCCCTTGCTGACGAACGTAGCCGGTGGCGAGCCCTGCGCGAGCGGCTGCTCCCCCACAAGAGAACCCGACCCGCCCGCTGACCGGAAGGACGGAACGCACCATCGGCGGCTACGAGCGGATGTCCGGGGTGGTGCACCGGATCGTGGCCCGCGTGGTGAGGAGTTCAGTCTTGCGGCTCCCAGCGCAAGTAGACCCAGCCCTCCCCCGGCAGCAGGTCGCGGGCGGCGTTAGGTA
>JARRQM010000265.1:0-10345 GCA_037381765.1 Kineosporiaceae bacterium | reverse complement strand
TGAACGTCACCGTCGGGTCCTCCCCCGCGGTGGTCGCCTCCCGGGTGGCCGATCGCAGGGTCACCGCCTGCATCCCGTTCACCCCGGAGATCGAGTCCATCCAGCTCGCCACGGCCGGGTAGGAGCCGGCCGTCCCCGCGATCTCCACCGTGCCGATCCCGGTCGCCCCCCACGTCCCGGTCGTCGACCCCTCGACCGCCAGGCTCACCTTCATCGTGTTCAAGGACACGGTGGCGGGCATCGCCAGGGCGACGTCGTTGAGGAAGCGGTACCACAGCACGTCGGTCCCCATCGCGGTGGCGCGGGCGACTTCGGCGCTCTGCACCGCCGCGAGGGTGAACGGCACCTGCACGTACTCCCCCTCCTGCTGGTGCAGTTCGGTGGTCCGGGCCCGGGTGCCGGCCAGATCCGAACGGGCCTGACGGACCTGCAGCTGGCTCCACACAGCGGCCCCGGCGACGAGGGCGATGACCAGGGCGAAGGCGAAGGCGAGCCGCCACTTCACCGCGCGGAACCGGCGGCGCTCCAGCACTTCCGGCGGGAGCAGGTTGACCCGCGGGACCGGGGCCCAGTCGACCCCGGTGGCGCGCTCGACCGTTTCGGGTTCCGGCGGGGCCGGTGCCTGCTGCTGGTCCACCGACATCACAGCGCCCCCAATGCCAGTCCGACCGGCACCGTGGCCAGCGGTTTGATGAAATCGAGCTGATCGGTGTCCAGGCCGGTCCGGCCGATCCGCAGCGGTGCCAGCGGGTCACCGGCGAGGACCGGCAGCCGGGTCGCGGCGGCCAACCGTTCCTGCAGGCCGTCGAGCCGGGAACCGCCACCGGAGATGACGATCCGCTGTACCGGGGTGCCGGGGTTGGAGGCCGCGTAGTAGTCCAGTGAGCTGCGGATCTCGTCGACGAAGTCCTGCGCGGTCACCGTCACCGCCCGGCTCACCTCGGCCAGGTCGTCATCGGAGGTGGCTTGGGCGACCTGCTGTTTGAGGGCCTCGGCCTCGCCGAGGGCGATACCGAGCCGGTCGGAGACCGCGTCGGTGACGTCTTGCCCGCCCATCAGGAGCATCCGGACGAACCGGGGCGTCCCGAGGCTGTGCACGACGACGTTGGTGACCCGGGCCCCGACGTCGAGCAGGGCCTCGGTCTCCACCTCCGGCCCGGTCTGCTTGCCGAGCGCCCGGAGCACGGCGAAGGAGGTGAGGTCGACGGCGCTGACGGTGAGGTCGGCCCGCTCCGCGGACTGCACGTTCGCGAGCACGGTCTCCCGGGCCGCGGCGACCAGCAGGCCCCGCAGGTGACGCTCGCCTTCGGCGTCGACGATGTCCTCGACCGGGAAGAAGTCGAGGACCGCCTGTTCGACGGGGATCGGCAGGAAGTCCTGGGCCTGGAACGGCAGGCTTGCCTTCAGCTCCTCCTTGGGCATCCACGGCAGGTCCATCTGCCGGACGACCACCCGCTGGTTCGCGACCCCGAGGACGACTTTCTTGTGCGACAACCGGGTCGCCGACCACAGCTGGCGCAGGCTCGCCGCGACGGCGTCGACGTCGACGACCTCGCCGTCCCGGACCGCCCCGTCGGGTAGTACGACCTGGCCGAAGCGTTCCAGGGTCAGCCCGCCCCGCCCGTACGACAGTTCGACCGCCCGGACCATGGACCCTTGAGCCGTTCCGGGAGCCGGGTCGGCCGCCCGGTGGACGGCCTCGCCCGGATGGCCCAGCGGGAGTTCCGCGGGACGGGCCGCGGTGGGGCTCACAATCCCGACATCTGCAGGTACCAGGTGGCGATCCCGGGGCCGACGGCGACCGCGAGCCAGGCCCCGGCGAGCATGTACGGCCCGTAGGGGATCTGGGTTTTCAACCCGCCCCGTCCGGCCACGATCAGCAGCACCCCGAACAGCCCCCCGACGAGGAATCCGAGGAACGCCCCGACGGCGAACCGGTCCCAGCCGAGCCAGGCGAGGTAGAGGCCGACTACACCGGCCAGCCGCACGTCGCCGTACCCCATCCCCCGGGGGTTGATCGCGTGCAGCACCCGGTACAGCAGCCACAGCCCGGCGGCGCCGAGGACCGCGCGCCCCGCGGCTGCCGGCGCGTCACCGAGTACCGAGGCCAGGCCGAGCAGGACGACCCCGGCGGCGAAGGTCGGCACGACGATGACGAACGGCAGCCGGAAGGTATCCAGGTCGATCAGGGCGAGGGCGATCGAGGCGGCGGCGAGCACCAGGTAGGCGGGTAGTGCCCAGGAGGCGCCCAGCCAGGCGGCGACCGCGGCGAACGCCGCAGCGGTCCCGGCCTCGACGAGCGGGTAACGCACCGGGATCGCCGCCCCGCAGCACCGGGCCCGCCCCCGGAGCAGCAGCCAGGACAGTACGGGCACGTTGTCCCGGGCCGGGATCGGGGCCGTGCAGGCCGGGCAGTGGCTGCCCGGCCTGACCACGGATTCCTCCGCGGGAACCCGCCGGACCACGACGTTCAGGAAGGAGCCGACGGCCAGCCCGAGCACCAGGCAGACAGCAATGAGCACAATCACGACGCTAACGGAGCGGTCACCCCGCTGTCCGGTTCCCCGGCCGTTTCACCGGATGTCGCCACCGGGGTGGCGCCCCGGGTGCGGTCGGTCCGGCCGCCCGGTGCCGGCCCGGCGCTGGGACCGTGCCCTCACTTGTCCGACATCGTCGACACCTGCCAGGGCGAGGACTGGGCCGCGGTACTTCTGCGCGATCGACCCGGTGACGTTGAGCGTGCCGAGCACCGCCCCCTCCGTCCAGTTCTGCACCAGGAAGCTGTGCCGTAGGGACAGGATCGCCGCGTCGATGTTGTTCACCCGGGCCGCCGAACCCAGCAGGTTGTTCCCCCACCAGTTCACCGGGTGATACACCCAGACGTAGTTCCCGGCGACGAGGCCGATGATGTCGGTTCCGGTTCCGCCGTCGGCGTCGGTGAGGTCACCGGTGATCACGATGTCGTCCTCGGCGGCGACGGTGACCTGCCCGCTGACGCTGCCCTGGACGTAGGCGGTGCCCCGGGTGCGGGTGTAGTCCGTGGTGGCGCCGGTGGTGTCCTCGCCGGTCATCGGGTACTGGAAGTTGCTGTAGCTGCCGGTGTTCGTGGTCGAGTCGACGTAGATCACCGGCGGGATCGCCTTGGTCTGCCAGTTGCTCCGGTTGGCCACGTCCAGGCAGCGGGACGGTGCGGTCGTCGTCGCCGGGCTGAGCACCTGCATCGTCGTCCCGGTGAACCGGAACTGGGTGTTCCCGGTGTAGTAGCAGCCCGGACCGGGGCTGGCCATCGGGTCGTCGACCCGGGGTTCGACGTATTTGAGCAGTTCCTGGTTGCCCACCGGCATGGACAGCGCCGGCCCGTACACCGGCCAGTACCCGGGCGGGGTGGCCGTGGGTGCCACCGGCGTCCCGGCACCCCACCACCGCTGGGTCGGATCCGGCGGGTTCGTCCAGGAGCTCTCCACCAGGGGGTCGGCGAACCGCACCGACCCGCCGACCTGGAGCGCGTCGTTGCTGTGCAGTGGCCCGTTGACGACGTCACCGGTGGCCCACTGGATCTCCCAGCAGTCGAAGCTGCCGCCGCTGCCGGTTCCGGTGACCGTACCGGTCGAGTACGTCGTCCCGGTGTACACGCCGCCGAAGGTGTTCCACACCCGCACCGGGTTGGCCGCCGAAGCGGTGTAGGAGCCGGCCCGGCCGTCGTAGTAGTACAGCCCGCAGGCCTGTTCCGGGTTGACCGCGTAGCGGAGCCACCAGTTGGGTCCGGTGCTGCCGTTGCGCTGGACGTACAGCGGGGCGGACATCAGCGCGGGGTCGACGACCTCGACGTCGCTGAAGTACACGTAGTTGAGGAATCCCTTGGGCGAGAGGGTGACGGTGACGGTACGGGACACCGACGGGTGTCCGACGCCCGGACTGCTGGTCCCGGTCACCTGGAGGCGGATCGCCCCGGTGCTCGCCACTTCGGCGGCCGGGGAGAGCACCGTGTACCGGTAGGAGGCGCCGTCGCCGCCGGTGCCCGGGATCACCCGGCCCGCGGCACTGAACGCGGGGTTGCCGGCATCGGAATCGCCGAGGGTCCAGTACGTGTCGTTGGCGTTGAGTCGGGCCAGGTAGTCGGCCACCCCGGCGTCCGCGGCGGCCAGGGCCGCCTTGGAGTCCTGGTCGGCGCGACACTTCGGGGCGTTCGCGAGGACCAGGGCGAGTGCGGCGAGCAGGAAGAGGGTGACGATGACGAGCGAACCGACGACGGCCACCAGAGCGATCCCGTCCTCCCCGGATGCGCCGGGCCGGCGCCGGTACCAGAACCTCCTCATGGAGCGCCGCCGAGGTCGGCGATCACGTTGGTGAGGGTGACCCGGCTCAGGTCGGTCACCCCGGGCAGGTCCGGGTTGGCGGCGTCCCGGACGACGAGGGTGATCTGCACGCTGACCACCGTCGCCCGGCTTGCCTCGTCCAGTCCCCCGCCGGGGACGGTGAGCGGGGCGACGTCGGTGCCGCCGGTGCTGAGCACCGGGGTGGTGTAGTAGGCGAAGTGCGGGGCCACCGTGGTGCGCAGCAGGCATTTCTCGGTCCGGCCGGTGTCCCAGGCGTAGTACGGGCCGCCGCTGGCCGGGCTGCTCAGGGTGCGGGCGGGGGTCTGCGCCTCCCACACGCAGGTGCCGTCGTAGGTGTACTCGACGAGGGTGGGGGCGAGGGTGGCCGGTGCGGTCGCTCCGGTGCGGTTGAGCAGGGAGTACACGCTCACCGCGGAGCTGTCGGCGACGGCGAGGGCGGTGGCCAGCCCGTCCGGGCGGATCGCCACCCGCAGGCTGCGGGTCATCGCCTCCATACCGATCCGGGCGTCGGCCGAGGTCGAGGTCTGCGATCCGGTGGTGCGCACCACGCTGATGGTGCTGACGAAGACGGCCCCGAGCGCGGCGAGGACGATGGTCGAGATCGCCATCGCGACGGCGAGTTCGACCAGGGACATTCCGTGGTCCGGGCGGCGACGGAAGGCCCTCACGGAACGCTCACCAGAGTCACGTTCTCGGTTCCGGAATCGGTGAGGGTCACCGTCACCGCATCGGCCGGTGCCGCGGCGGACGGGGAGAAGGAGGTGAGCGAGAAGGTCCAGGTGCCGTACGGCAGGAGCACCCCGACGCCGCCGACCTCGGAGGCCGGCAGGGTGTACGTGGCCCCGGCCGCGCAGTAGGGAAATGTCCCGGTGGGTTCGGTGGCGTGCACCGCGTAGACGGTCAGCCCCGCCGTGGAGATGCCGCCGACCTGGACGTCGACGAGGGCCGAGCCGGTACCGACGGCGACCGTCGAACCGTCCGCGGAGGCCGCGGTGAGGTCGAAGGTCGTCGCGGTCACCGCATCGGCGCAGCCGCCCGCCCAGGCGTCGTAGGTGGCCGGGAACAGGGAGCGGGCCTGGCCGGGGAACCCGGTGAGGCACCCTTGCCCGGTCCCGGTGCACGCCGGGTATTCCGCGGCCGCGACGTAGGTGTCCCGCAGGTACAGCGGCACCCCGGACGGCAGCGTGTACCCGGCGGGTCCGGCCACCTCAAGGTTGACCGTCCGGTCGGTGTCGTAGACGAGGGTCGCCCGGGTCACCGTCGAGGCCGACACCCCGATACTCGCCACGGTGGTGAGCTGGCTGTTGGTCACCCCGACGTGGCCGGTGGTGTCCGCGGTCGCGGTGTACGTCGTGGGGGCGAGTTCGGTGAACACCGCGCAGCCGTCCGAGCCGGTGGTGACGGCGCTGCTGCCGGGGCTCAAGGTCACGGTGATCCCGGTGACCGGGGCGCCGTCGGCGCCGAGCACGGACAGCGCCACCGACCCTTTGGTCTCGTCGAGGCCGTCGGACCCCACCCCGACGGGGATCAAGGTGTCCGCGCGGACCGGCTGTACCTCGGCCATGTCCGGCCAGGTGACCAGGACGGTGACCAGCTTGTAGGCGAGTTCGCTGCCGGAGCTGGCGCAGACACTCGTCGTCGCGTCCGAGGGAAGGTAGTTCGCGGTCTGCGCGATCGTGTACGGGGTGGTGCCGATGGTTTCGGTGCGGGTGAGGCCGCCGTTGGGGATGTCGGTGGCCTTCTGCCCGCGCACCGACTCGATTTGCCGGTTCGCCAGGCTGGCGGCGACGACGCGATGGTTGTTGCTCCGGGCCACCTGGGTGACCCGGAGCACGACGGCGAGGACGGCGGTCACCATGATGGCGAAGACCGCCATCGCGACGACGGCCTCCATCATGGTGAACCCGGCTTCGCCGGCCCGCCGCCGCGGCCTCAGCCACCCTGCCAGCCCGATCATCAGCGCGTGCCCCGGATCGTCGTCTCGGCCCCGGGCGCCCCGGACGGGGGCCCAGATGCCTGTTCGGGATCGCGGGCGGGTGGCTTGAGCCAACCGGGGGAACTTCTCCCGGACTCCTCATCGGGGCGGGGCTCCGGTCGATACCGCGGGTCCGGTCACGGGCCCGGAACCGGGTGCGGGGCGCTACCCGAACAGCCGCCCCGCGGCGACGGGCCGGGCCGGCACCGGCCAGTCGACGGAGTACCCGGTGATCCCCCCGCCGCCGGGGACCGTCACGGACCCGTCGGGCATCGGGACCTCGGTGAACTGCATGGTGAACTGGTTGTTCACGTTGATCTCCGCGCCACCGTAGATCTGCCCGTTGAACTCGGTGTTGTTCGCCATCGACATGCTGCACGGGGAGTAGATCAGCGTGGTGAGCACGGGTTGGATCCCGGTCTGGTTGTCCATCGAGATCGTCGGGCCCCAGCAGCTCGTCGGGGACACCGTCGCGTCGTAGGGCACGATCAGGTGCAGGTTGTGCCCGGCGCCGTCGGCGGAGTCGAAGATGGTCCGCCCCGCGGTGGTCAGACCGTTGTAGGCGAAGATCGCGAGATCGTCGTTGAGTTCGATCTTGTTGCTGCCCATGTTCTGGAAGCGCAGTTCCTTCCACGGGCAGGTGACCACGAGCAGGGTCTTCCCGGACAGTGATGAGGCGTTGGCGATGAGCCAGTTGGTGATCCAGTTCCGCCCGTGGCTGTCCGGGTTGTTGCAGAAGGGGTCCATCCCGACGTCGGTGTCCTTGATCACCGTGTATCCCGCCGCCGCCCAGGCGGCCTGCGCCGCGGCGTCCCCGCGGATGATCGGGAACCCCTTCTCCGGGGGGTCCGGTACGGTGGCCGGCCACTGGCAGCGGGCCGGGTCCGCGAGGGTCAACCGGTTGCTGTTGGTCCAGCAGGTGTCCCAGTTGATCTGGCTGCTCAGGGTCTGCGGGGAGACCGGTGCCGGGGCCTGGACGAGTTTGCCGACCATGGTGTGGTTCGGCGTTTCGGGGACGGCGTAGAAGGTGCCGCCGGAGGTGCGGGCGTAGCCGTCGACGGTGGACTTGTTGTTGTTCAGGTTGATGTTGCCCTTGACCCACAGGTCCCCGGTGATCTCGCACTGGTTGGACAGGGTCACCGACCCCTGGGCGATCCAGTTGCCGTCGAACACCGTCGTGCTGCTGCCGTTCTGGCAGAACACCGAGTTGTTCGAGTAGACGTCCGCGTTCTTCCCGGTCGGGCTGCTCAACGAGGAGTAGTTGGCGAAGGTGAGATTCCCGTTGGCGAAGATGGCGTCGCCGAGGGAGTCCGACCGTTCCGCGGTGAGGTTGACCATGGACTGCATGGTGCGGTGGCCCCGGGTCTGCGTGGCCGCGCTCAACGGGTTGGTGTCGGCGGTGGAGACGATGTTCGCCTGGTACGGCTGTACGTTGATCGACCCGCCGCTGCAGGCGATCTCGCTGCCGTCGGCCCGGTAGTAGGTGATCGTCACGACGACCTGGGTGGTGTCGGTGCCCATCGTGTCGATGGATCCGGTGGCCGGGTACCGGCAGGGCAGGGTCGTCCCGGAGGACTGCATCGCGGCGTAGACCGCGTCGATCCCGGCCTCGGCGGCGCTCACCGCGACGGCCCGCTGCCGGTCGACGCCCGAATCCTGGGTGGTGACGATGGTCACGGTGATCACGACGAGGGTGAGGGACAGCGCGAAGGCGCCGGTCATCACCGCGAGGACGAGGGAGGTTCCGGCGTCCCGGTACCGCAGGCCCGGCCGGGGCCACCGGATCCGGGGCAACTGACCCATCATGGTGGCACTCCTGGACGGGGTCGGGGTGAACGGGGGTCGGGGTGAACGGGGGTCGGGGTCGGGGGCGGCCGGGGACCGCCCGAGGGCTAGGTCGGCGGCACGTTCTCGCAGACCGCGGGGTCGTAGCCGAACAGGGTGTTGCGCCCGGACAGCGTCGTCGTCACCTCCACCGGGGACCCCGTACTGTCGGGGTTCTTCACCAGCAGCCGGATGTCGAGCACGCTCTGGCTGTCCTCGCCGGTGGTGGTCAGGGTGAAGGCCGGGACCGGGGAGTACCCGGAGGCGTTGTTCACCAGGTCCCGGGCGACCGTTCCCCAATCCGAGACCTCGCCGTCGGACTCCCAGGTGGGTGACCAGCTCCGGTTGAGCAGCCGGCCGTCACCGCGCACCTGCCATTCGACGCACTGCCGGTCGCCGTTGGCCTGGGTGTAGACGAGTACGTTCATCCCGCCGGAGGTCGCCGGGTCGTAGAACAGGTTCCCCGAACTCACCAGCCGGTCGATTAGCATGAGCCCGATCCGCGCGGACTCGACGCTGTCGCTGCGCGCCATGTTGTCCTGGTACTGCCCGCTCACCGTGATGAGTACCCCGACGGTGAGCCCGATGACGATGGTGAATACCGACATCGACACGAGCGCTTCGACGAGGGTGGTCCCGGTATCCGACCGGATCCCCGGCACACCCCGGCGAACCGTGGCCCGGGGCCGGCTCCGGGCCCGGGCCGGGCCCCGCAGCGCCGCTGCGCCCCGGGAGGGTCCCTGACCCGGATCCGCCGGCCCGGTGCGCCTACTCACTCGGGGCCGCCCGGTACGTGGTGGAGGCGAGGACGGTGCCGAGGTCCGCGTTCACCGCGAAGGTGGCCACCGGGGTCCCGTCCACGTCGATCTCGTAGGTGATCCGGGCGACGACGGCGGGCACCCGGGTCGTCGTCACGCAGGCGGCGGTCGCGCAGTCCGGGGTCGGCCACGCCGTCGTGGTCACGGCATCCGCGGTGAGCGTCCCGTTCACGGTGATGGTCATCGTCGACGGACCCGACTTGTAGCCGATCGAGGCCGTCCCCAAGGTCGTGTTCAGCCCGGCCGTCCCGAGGGCGGCGGTCGTGTACCCGCTGCCGTTCCAGTAGGCGATGGTCGCGGACCGGGACCCGGCTGGGGCCCCCGCACCGATCCCCTGTTCGCTCTCCGCCGACGTCGTGTACCCGGTGACGTCGACCATGCCCTGGAAGGCCACCCCGGTCGACCAGCTGAGGGTGTCCGCGGAGTTCGTCGCCGGAAGCCCCCCGAGCACGAGACCGGACATCCCCCGTTCCGCCTGCGCCGAGATACAGCCCACGGTTCCGGTGGAGGTGAGCGCGGTGCAGTGGCCGTTCTGTGTCTGGGGCAGCCGGGCCGTCCAGGCCTGGCCGGGGCCGACCGACCCCGTCGGCGGGGTGAGCGTGACCAGGGTGAAGGTGCCCAGACCGCGTCCGGCCAACGGTTCGGGGTTCACCGTGATCGACTGTGTGGCGAGTTCGGTGAACACCGCCGAACCGCAGGGCAGTCCGGCGCTGGTGGTCAGCCCGGCGAGGTCCCGGCAGGGCACCGTGGGGCCGGAGTTCTCCCCGACCATTGCCTCGGCCTGTCCCGTCGTCGACGGGGTGAGCGTCACCGCACCGAAGGTCCCGCCGGTGGTGGCGGCGGCGGCGGACTGGGCGGCCGTTACCGGAGCGGGGTCGGAGGGCAGCACGGAGGACGGGTCGTCGTCGGCGGTGACCCGGGCCTTGATCTTCCCCGCGGACGTGCTCGCGCTGCTGCCCTGCAGGACGATCCCGGAGGTGAGCGCCGAGGCGTCGAGGGAGGCCGTCTGCTCGGCCTGGGCGGAGACCGAGACTGCGGGCATCGCGAGTTCGGCCTTGCTCACGCCGAGTTCGGGAATGGCGTCGGCGCCGTCTTGGTCCAGCCAGATCCGGCCGGCCAGGGTGGCCGCGCTGCCGTAGAAGAAGGCCTGGCACGGACCGGAGTAGGGACGGACACTGGTCGACAGGCAGCCGTTGGGGCTGTAGACCTGCGAGCGCAGGGCCACCGGACGGAACGCCTCGCCGGGGCCGCTCACCCGGGTGGTGACGACGGTGAGCCAGAGGACCGGTTCGCTCGCCGTCCATTCCGCCGTCTTGGTCAGGTAGACCCCGGTCAGGTAGGTCGCCGTCCCCAAGGTGACCTGGTGCAGATGCGGGTTGAGCGGGGGCTGG
>JARRQM010000264.1:0-3840 GCA_037381765.1 Kineosporiaceae bacterium | reverse complement strand
GCACCCCGGCCCGCCAGGTGTGGCTGCCGCCGTTGACCGAACCGGCCACCCTGGACCAGCTGCTGCCCCCGCTGTCGGTGGATCCGGCGCGGGGCCTGTGCCCGGCGGGTTGGGCGGGTCTGGGGCGTCTGCACATCCCCATCGGCCTCGTCGACAAGCCGTACTACCAGCGGCGCGACCCGATGTGGCTGGACCTGTCCGGGGCCGCCGGGCACGTACTCGTCGTCGGCGGGCCGCAGTCCGGCAAGTCCACCGTGGTCCGCGACATCATCACCGGCCTCGCCCTCACCCACACCCCGGCCGAAGCCCAGTTCTACTGCCTGGACTTCGGCGGCGGCACGCTCGGCTCGCTGGTCGGGCTCCCGCACGTCGGGTCGGTGGCGACCCGGCTGCACCCGGACCTGATGCGGCGCACCATGGCGGAGATCGGTGCACTGCTGGAGCAGCGGGAACAGTTGTTCGCCGCCGAGCGGATCGACTCGATGGCCACCTACCGGCGGTTCAAGGCCGAGGGCCGGATCACCGGCGACCCGTACGGGGACGTGTTCCTCGTCGTCGACGGGTGGGGAACGGTCCGCAGCGACTTCGACGCCCTCGAATCGGAGATCACCGGGATCGCCGCGCGCGGGCTCGGCTACGGGGTGCACGTCGTGATCACCGCCCAGCGGTGGATGGAGATCCGTCCCGCGCTACGCGACCTGGTCGGCACCCGGGTGGAGTTGCGTCTCGGTGACGCCACCGAATCCGAGGTGGACCGCAAGCTCGCGGCGAACGTGCCGGCGTCGACGCCGGGGCGCGGGCTGTCCCCGGACAAGCTGCACCTGCTGTCGGCCCTGCCGCGGATCGACTCCGGCGCCGACCCCGACACCCTCGTGGACGGGGTGGCCGACCTGGTCACCCGCGTGCAGGAGGCGTGGACCGGGACCCGGGCGCCGGCGGTCCGGCTACTCCCCGAGGAGCTGCCGTACGAGGATCTGCCGCGGCCATCCCGGGGCGCGCATGCGGCGAACACCCCCACGCAGCCGGGCCTCCCGTTCGCCATCGACGAGAACGCGCTGGCCCCGGTGTTCTGGGATTACCGCACCGACCCGCACCTGATGACGTTCGGGGAACCGCGGTGCGGGAAGACGAACCTGCTCCGGGTGATCGCCCAGCAGGTCGCCGACCGGTTCACACCGGAGGAGGCCAAACTCGTCGTCCTCGACTACCGGCACAACCTGCTCGACATTGCCGGGCTACCGCACACCCTCGCGCACGGGTTCACCGCATCGAACGCGGAGGGGATCATGAAGAGCGTCGCGCAGGGGTTGCAGAAGCGGCTGCCACCGGCGGACATCACCGCCGAGCAGCTGCGGGCCCGGGACTGGTGGCACGGCCCGGAGCTGTTCGTCATCGTCGACGACTACGAGCTCGTCGCGACGGCGGCGAACCCGCTCATGCACATGGCCGACCTCATCCCGTTGGCCCGCGACATCGGGATCCACGTGGTGCTGGCCCGTTCCATCGGCGGTGCCGCGCGGGCCCTGTTCGAGCCGGTGCTGCAGAAGCTGCGGGAAAGCGGCACCCCGGGGCTGATGATGTCCGGGTCGAAAGACGAGGGGGCGCTGCTCGGCAACGTCAAGGCGGAACCGCTGCCGAAGGGCCGGGCCCGGCTGGTGACCCGGCAGGGGGTGCGGCTCATCCAGACCGCGCATACCGCGGACGCCGGAGCCGAACCGCACTGACCGGGACGTCGGGCCCGGCGTCCGGCGTCCGGCACGGGGTTTTCGGTGCGCCGGCCCGGCGTCCGGCCCGGGGTTTTCGGCGTCCGGCACGGGGTCCGGCCCGGCGTCCGGCGTCCGGCCTGGGGTTTTCGGTGTGCCGGAATCTCGCCCGCCGCGGCCAGCCGGCGCTGCCCAGGTGGATCGTGGCGAAGGCGTGCGGGAGCAGCTCCGGCAACTCTTGTTCCGCGTGTTCACCGGTCTCGGCCTGGACGCGCCCGCGCCCTTCCGGCCGGGCCCCGGGGACAGGTCAGCCCGGTAGGCGCCCGGGCCTCCAGCGTCGGGCCCGCCCGAGCCGGACCACGACGGCGCCGACCGGGAGCAGTACGGCGAACGCCACCGCGACCCCGGCGAGCGCCAGCGACAGGGTGCGCGCGAGGTCGTCCGGGGGCGTCGACGGAGTCAACGGGGCCGCCGCCCGCGGTGTGCTCTCCGGGACCGCACTGGGCAGTTCGGCGGTGAGAGCCGAGGGCGGGTTCACCATCCCGTACCCGGTCGTCGACCGGGACGGGTTGGTGGACGGGTGTTCGGCGGTCATCTCGATGGCCTGGCGGATCTGGGACGGGGTCAGCTCGGGACTGTGCGCGACGAGCAGGGCGGCGAGCCCCGACACGTACGGTGTGGCGAAACTCGTCCCCACCCGGTAGACGAGGGTGTCGGTTCCCCGCATCGGGGCGAGCAGGTTACTTCCCGGTGCGGCGACGGTCACCCACGGGCCGGTGATCGCCTCCGGTGCGATCTTCCCGTCCGGGGCGAGGCCGGTCACCGCGATGACGTTGCGGTGTGTCGTCGCGAGCGCCGCCGGGTAGTTCTCCACCTGCTGCCCGGCGTACGGGCCGGTTGAGGACACGTTGCCGCTCGCCGCGACGATGAGCACCCCCCGGGCCTCGGCGGCGGTGACGATGCTCTCGAACCGTTTGCGTTCCGCCGGGCGGAGGGAGGCGACGGGGACGGTGACCGACACGTTGACGACACGGACACCGGACTGCTGCACGGCCTCGTCGAGGGCCCGGATGAAGTTCGCGGTCTTCACCTCCCCGTCCTTGTTGAACCCCCAGGTGACCCGCACCGGGAAGATGACTGCTTCCGGGGCCATCCCGGTCATCGCCACCCCCTCCCGCGGGGCGGCGGCGATGATCCCCGCCACCGAAGTCCCATGCCCCAGGCAGTCGGTGTTCGCCCCCTTGGCGACCTTCCCGCTGGTCACGTCCACCCCGGTGCGGACGCGCCCGCGCAGCTGCGGGTGCTGCGCGTCGACCCCACTGTCGACGACGGCGACGACAACCCCCTTCCCCCTGGTGAGCTGCCAGGCCTGCGCGTACTGCAGCCGCTCCCCCGGCCAGTTCCAGGTGCGCTGTTCCTCGGCCGTCGGGATCGCCTTCTTGTCGAACTTCGCCAAAGTGAGGCACTCGCTGGCCTGCGGCTTCTTCTCCGCTCCCGGCAGGGGTTTCGGCGTCGCTTTCTTCTTCTTCGTCGTCGTCGCCGACGGCGTCGGGGTGGACGTCGCCGCCGACGCGGACACCGACGGCGCGAGGACCAGACCGAAGGCCAGTACGGATACCGCCACGGACCGAACGTTCACGATGTTCCCCGCTCCTTCGCATCCCCGACTGCGACAGGGCGATCGTACGGCGCCGCCCAAACCGACGCTGCACACCCCCGGTCGGCCCCCTCGCCCCGTCCTGGCCGGAGCCGCGTCGCACTGGCGTCGGCGCCGGCGCCAGTACCCGTGCCGGGCGCGCACCACCAGCGGAACCCCACCCCTCCCCGACGGCGGCGGAAACCCACCCCTCCCCGGAGACGGAGAGCAGGTACCGTAGTCCGCACCGGGCCGTCGAGCGGATCCTCCGAGGCGGCCCCGGGCCTCTAGCTCAACTGGCAGAGCAGCGGACTTTTAATCCGCGGGTTCGGGGTTCGATCCCCCGGGGGCCCACCACGCCTGACCTGCGGCGATGGTCACACTCGGGCGACCGGACACTGGCGCACCTCTCATGACTCGAGTCACCGGACCATCCGACCGGCGTCCGCGTGCGCAGGACGGGCCGCGATGCCCCTCCCAGGGGCCTGACCTACGCACTAC
>JARRQM010000263.1:0-3854 GCA_037381765.1 Kineosporiaceae bacterium | reverse complement strand
GCCAACAGGTGACGGTCAGCCATGTGGTCGGCCCGTCAGTCCATTCCCCCGCACGATCACGTCTGCGACTGGTGGAGGCCAACCGGAAACTGACGATCCGCCGACCGTCGTCGAGCTGGACATCCCGGGGGTCCGAGGCGACCACCCCGGTCACCGTCACATAGGTCTCGTACACGCCTGCCCCTCCCCTCATCCCCGGACCGGTTGCCGGGCTACCCCCAGCGTGCCGAGGTGGCCGCCCGGGGAACGAGGCCGGAGACATTCTGTGGATACCGGGACGAATTCATGGCCTGGGGACGGATCACGGCCCGATCCCGGGGAAGGTGGGAACGGGGCAACCGGCGACCATGGCGGCCCCGACCCCACCGGAGGGGACGGGGCGCCCGCTCAGCCCGCGGAATCGAGAGCCCGGCGGACCGCCCGGTGATCGTGGAGCACCTGCGCGACCGGACTGAGCACCCGACGGACCGCGAGGTCACCGACGGCCGTCTGAATCCTGGCCGCGACGTCCTCGGTCCACTTCCGCGCCCCCGCGGTGACCATCGTCCGGGCGACCACCGCAAGAACGATCCCGAGCACCAGACCACCGAGGAACAGCGCGGTCGGCAGCGGGACCGGGCCGAAGGCCGGGGTCGAGGACGGGGTGACCCGCACCCAGTCGATCACGCCGAGCCCGGCCAGCCACCCGAACCCGAACACGGTGAACACGGCGACGAGGAACTGGGTCACTTCGAGCACCCGCCACCACAGGGGTGGCCGCAGGCGCACGTCCACGGAAGCTACGGCCGCATCCAGCGGCACCGACAGGTCCTCCCCGGAGGAGGTCGCCGCCCGGCGCACCGCCTCGGACCAGCGCGGCGGGAGCCCGGTACCGAGCCGATCCGCGGTGGTTCCGAGGACCGTGTCGACCCGGGCCTTCTGGGACGGGGTCGGCGCCGGCAGGGTTGCCGTGCTGAGCCTGCGCAGTTCCTGCTCGGTTCCGCCGAGTTCGATCCGGAGCAGGGGATCCGGGCGGACCCAGCGCCACCACCGCAGGAACGGCCAATCGAGGCGACGCAGGGCCCGGCGCCGGTAATCCGCGGCCACCGCTTCAAGCATCACCGGGAGTCCCGCGGCGTCGCTGAGCGCCTCGACGACCTCGTCACCGGCGGGCAGGGCGGCCGGATCGGGCTCGCCACTGCCGACACCGGCCCGCAGTTCCCGCACCGCCGAGAACAGATCCGCGGTGGCTCGCTCGATGGCGCCGCTGTGGCTCGCCACCGCGGCGGCGATATCACCGCGCAGCTCCTCCACCCCGAAACCCCGCCGCGCCGACGTGGTGAGTACCGGCACGCCCCCCAACCCGTCGGCGTCGAGGAGCCGGCGCAGATCCTGCCGGCAGGTCAGGGCGGCCTGCTCGTCGAGCCGATCGACCTGGTTGAGCACGACGAGCATGACGTCGTCATGTCCGGTGAGCGTCTTCAGGTAGCCGGAGTGCAAGGCCTCATCGGCGTACTTCTGCGGGTCGACGACCCAGATCAGCAGGTCGACGAGGTCGATGAGGCGGTCCACTTCCAGCCGGTGCGCGACGAAGGCCGAGTCGTGGTCGGGCAGGTCGAGCAGCACGAGCCCGGCGAGTTCGGCCTCGCGGTCGGCGTCGAGGACAGAATCCCGGCGGGTCCGGTTGCGGTGCGGAACCCCGAGCCAGTCCAACAGCGGGTCGGCGACATCCGCGCCCCACACGCAGGCCATCGGTTCGCTCGTGGTCGGGCGACGCGCGGCGACCTGGGAGATCTCCATCCCGGCGAGTGCATTGAACAGGCTGGATTTGCCGCTGCCGGTGGCTCCGACGAGGGCGACCACGGTGAGGTCGGCGCCGAGCCGCATCCGTTGCCCGGCCCGTTCCACGGCGGTCCGGGCCCGGTCCGTCAGCTGCGGGTCGATCCGGTCACCGGCGGCGTCCAGCGCCGCCTCGACCCAGCGCATCCGCGCCGGGATGTCCTCCTCACGCCCGGACGTCCACGGGGACGGCTCCTCCACCCGCGCACCGGAGGAGGCCGGTGGCATCCCCTGTGCCGGGTTCGCGATCACCGGCACCGGCAGCGGATCCACCGGAACGGCGCCCGGATCTGCTTCCATCCCCGCCCCCGGGGGGATCCCCCAGCCCGGGCCACCCGCAGCCGATCCCCCCGCAGCCCGCGCCGGTTCCGGTGCGGCCACGTGCCCGGTACCGGACCGGGACGGGGCGCCCCCACCGGTCCGGACCGGATCACCAGCTGCGGAACCGAACCACGGGTACGTACTACCGTGGTCCACCCTGTCACCCGCCATCTCAGCGCACCTCGTCGAGGGCCTGGGCCGCCTGCCGGAGGGCTTCGGCGGCACCGTCATGCACCTTGCCGGCATCAAGGACCTCGTGCAGCCAGGAACGCTCGCTATCGCAGAGTTCCTCGGCCGCGGCGACAAGCCCGGCATGTGCCCGCAGGAGCATCGGTCGAATCGTTCCCTCCCCGAACAACGCCTCAAGAACCCGGCGCGCGAGTGCTGTCGCCGTCGCCGCCGCATCGGCCGGGGCGCCGGTCCGCGCGGTGTGCTCATCTGCGGCGAAACTGAACGTGGCGACCATCACCAGGGCGGTGATACCGGACGCCCCCAGGGTCGACGCCCAGACCGGTATCGCGGGCAGGGCTTCCTCGGCAAGGTCCGCGGACAGCGTCGCCTGCCAGGACCGCACCAACCGGGTCACCCGCTGGTCGAGTTCCGCCCCCCGGGCCGCTACCCGGGCCTCAGGGAGTACCCCGGAACCGCCGGGCCGGGACGACCAGGCGTCGATGACCCCGTCGGCCAGGGAACGCGCCCGGGCACCGATCACCGCGCGGACGCTGACTTCCAAGGACTGTTCGAGGCCATCGGTGCGCAGCGGGGCGGGACGGCGGATGACTGCGGCGATCCGGTCGGTGAGCCTTCCCGCCGCCCGCTCGACGTGGCGCATGAGGTCACCACCGGCGACGAACCCGTGCCACCGGGCGAGGACCTCGCCGCGGAGCACCGTGCCGTCGGACAGCTCGGTGATCAGGGCGGACCGTTCCGCGGCGGCGACCGTTTCGACATCCGAGCGCAGCACGGCGAACGCGGACTCTTGTTCCTGACCGGCGGCGACGAGGACGTCGATCCGCGGCGGCAGGCTGTCCAGGGCACCGGTGAGGGTGCGACGGATGACCATCTCGCGGGACCGGGGATCGGCGGCGAGCCGGTTCAACCACCGCACCAACGGAGCCACTGCCCGGGCCGGCAGTAACCCGTCCTCCAGGGCGACCTCCGGAATGGTGAATACCGGTGAGGACCCGAGCCCCTGGTCGCGCAGTTTCCGGGCGAGGTCGGCCCGGACCTCACGCATGGACTCCGGCGGGACCCGGTCGAGCACCACCGCCACGGAGGCGCCCCGGGAAGCCCCGTCGCGCAGCATCTGCCAGGGCATGGCATCCCCGTACCGGGCGGCGGTAGTGACGAACAGCCACAGGTCGCCGGCACCGAGTAGCTGCACCGCGAGGTTCCGGTTGGCCTCCACGACGGAGTCGATGTCCGGCGCGTCCAGCAGGGCCAGCCCCGGCGTCATGCCCTCGTGCGGAACCAGCCGTAGCGCGGTGATCCGCGGCGCGTCGAGTTCGGCGGGCTGGACGGGCTCCAGCGCCTCGGACGTGATCCGGTCCAGGCCGGGGAGGATCCGTTGGGTGAGGAAGGCCCCGGAGTCGTAGGGGTGGTGCACGAGGATCGGTGAGCGGGTCGTCGGCCGGAGCACCCCGGACCGGCTGACCTCCTTGCCTGCCAACGAGTTCGTCAGGGTGGACTTCCCGGCGCCGGTGGACCCGCCGATC
>JARRQM010000262.1:0-3873 GCA_037381765.1 Kineosporiaceae bacterium | reverse complement strand
TCGCGAACAGCACGCCGATCAGCATGGATACCGCGCCCAGCGTGACGACCGCGACCTGCCAGGTGTGCGGCCAGGGGGCGATCGAATGCATCCGGGCGACCAGGTACACGCCGGCCTTGACGTAGACCGCCGCGTGCAGCAGGGCGCTGACCGGGGTGGGTGCGGCCATCGCCGAGGGGATCCAGGTGTGCAACGGGAACTGCACCGACTTCGCCGCCGCCGCGATCAGCATCAGGGTGAACACCCCGGTGCTGAACGATTCCGCGACCCGGGGGTCGGTCCACAGTGTCGTCCCGGTTCGGGCGTACAGCAGCAGGATGGCTGCGAGCAGGGCGTATCCGGCGCCGTGCGTCATGACCAGGACCTTGCGCGCCCCCGCGGCGGCCTCCCGGTCGGTGTACCAGAAACCGACCAGCAGGAACGAGCACAGGCCGACGATCTCCCAGGCGGCGTACATCAGGAGCAGGTCCGCGGCGAGGACCAGGAGGACCAGCCCGGCGATGAAGATCTGCATCAGCACGTAGAAGCGGGTGGCGGCGGCGTCGGCGGCCAGGTAGCCGACGGAGTACAGCAGGATCGCCGTGCCGATCCCGGTGGCCATGAGGGCGAACAGCAGGGACAGGCCGTCGGCGTGGAAGGTGAGCGTGACCGGACCGTCCCAGGAGCCGAGCCGCAGGTCGTAGGTTCCGCCGCGGTGCAGGTGCGGCCACCAGGCGGCGGTCGTGGCGGCGGCGACGACCGTGGCGGTGACCGCTGCCCAGCCCTTTCCCCGGCCGGTCAGGGTCCGGGAGAGCAGGACCTGGATGAGTACCCCGGCGCCGAGTACGGCGATCGGGGCCACCGCGAGGTTGTCGACCGGCACCGGGACCGCCACCTTCCGCTGGGTCCGTCCGGGCTCCGCGGTTCGGGCCGCGGCACCCCTCTCCGTCTGGTGTAGTCAGCGGTCTCAGGTGCCCGCAATGGCCGATCGGTCAGGGTGGTCCTGCCGTTCGGGTGCGTCCGTTTTCTCCGGTGTCGCGGAGCGACCCAGGTCCCGGTCCGGTGCGGGGCGGGGGTGCCGGGTGGCGACCAGTTCGGCGAGGACGGCCACGGCGATCTCCTCGGGGCCGACCGCCCCGATCGGCAACCCGATCGGGGCGTGGATCCGGGCGAGTTCCGGTTCGGTGACCCCGCGTTCGCGTAGGGCGGTGACCCGTTGGGCGTGGTGGCTTCGGGAACCGAGGATCCCGATGTAGCGGGCCGGGCTGCGCAGTGCCTGCCGCAGCGCGGGGATGTCGACCCGGTCGTCGTGGGTGAGTACGACGACGTCGGTGGACCGGTCCGGGACGTGTTCGGCGAGCACGTCGGCGGGCCGGGCGAGGATCAGGTCGTCGGCGTGCGGGAAACGTTCCCGGGTGGCGAAGGCGGGCCGGGCATCGACGACGGTGGTGCGGTAGCCGGTTGCGGCGGCCATCGTGACCAGCGGGACGGCGATGTGTACGGCACCGACGATGATCAGCCGGTCCGGTGGGGTGACCACCTGGACGAGCAGGTCGACGGGGCCGGTGCCGAGGTCGGTGCGGACCCGGGCGGGGGTTGCGGTGACCAGTCCGTTCTGGGCGGCCAGGTGCAGGGCCGCGCCGAGTTCCGGGGGCGCGGGGACGGGGCCGTCCGGTCCGTCCTCGCCGACCGTGAGGCCGGAGCCGACCCCGGTCGTGCCGGCCACCACGGTGGCCCGGGCGATCCGCCGGCCGGCCGCGATCGCGCGGGTGACGGCGTCGAGGACGGTGTCCTCGACGCGTTCCACCCACACCTCGACCTGGCCGCCGCAGGCGAGCCCGACCGACCAGGCGAGTTCGTCGCTCACGCCGTAGCGCAGCAGCCGGGCGGGGCCGCCGTCGAGGACTTCCTGGGCTTCGGCGTAGACCGCGCTCTCGATGCAGCCGCCGCTCACCGACCCGGCGATCCGCAGGTCGTCGGTGCAGGCGAGGACCGCCCCGAGGGGGGCCAGCCCCGATCCGCTCACCCGGGCCACCGTGGCCAGCGCAACTGGCCGGCCGTCGGCCCGCCACCGGCGGATCTCCTCGATCACCTCACGCATCGCTGTCCACCACTTTCATCCGTCGTTTCGCCGGTGCGGGGGCCGCGGTTCCGGGACGGACCCGGATCCGCAGGTGCGGTGCCGTTGCGGGGTCGCCGGCTAGGGCGGGGATCGTCTGCAGCGCCTCCCGCAGCGTCTGCCGCAGCGCCTGCGGGGACGGTTCTGCCGCCCCCGGGGCGGTCGCGTCCGGGGACGGCCCGCCGGACCGGCCCGGGGCCGCCGCGGGGCGGGCCGGCACGGTGTGCACGGTGACGTCGAGCCGGTCCCCGGCCCGGGTACGGATCAGGGTGGCCGTGACGTCGACGACCCCGGGCCGGGCGAATACCGCTTCGTCGAGGTCGGCGAGGGCGAGTGGGGCGCCCGCCGCGGTGGTGTGCACGCCGGCGACCCGCCGGGTGACCCGTTCCAGGGTGCGCAAGGTGGTGCCGCACGGGCACGGTCCGGGCAGGAACCGGCCCAGGTCGCCGGTGCGGTAGCGGAGCAGCGGCATCCCGGTGCGGGTGAGCGTGCTGATGACGATCTCCGCGGTGACGCCGTCGGGGACCGGTGCCGCGGTGGCCGGGTCGACGATCTCGACGAGGAGGTCGGCCTCGCGCAGGTGGTAGCCGCGGCGGGCCCGGCACTCCACGCCACCGCCGAGCCCGGTCTCGGTCATGCCGTAGTGGTTGTACACCGTGCAGCCCCAGGCGTCCTCGACGGTCCGGGCCAGCGCGGTCGGGACGTGATCGGTGGACAGCAGTACCGCCCGCAGCCGCGCCGTCGGGTCGCGCCGGGCCAGGGCGAGGACCTGGACCGGGATGCCGACCGCGACGTCGACCCGGTTGCGGTGCAGTACGTCGACGGTGGCGTCGAGGTCGTCGACGACGCCGTGCCGGACCGGTTCGGCGCCGAGCCGGCGCAGGGCCGCGGCGAGGAGGTCACCGACACCGCCGGGCCGTTCGGCGGGCAGCAGGATGAGTACCCGGTCGCCGGGCCCGGTGAACGTCGACATCCCGACCCGGAAGAAGTCGATGGTGAGTTCCAGGTCGGCGGCGGTGAACCAGAGGCGTTTCGGCGGCCCGGTGGTCCCGGAGGTGTCCAGAAAGCCGAGCGGGTCGGCGGTGACGACCCGGCTGATCTCGTCCTGGCCGACGCAGAGCATCCGCCGGCCGTGCGCGGCGAGGTCGGCGGCGGTGGTGAACGGGTAGCTGGTGAACTCCTCCCAGGTGGCCGTACCGGGCGGCAACCCGGCGAGCCGCCGCCGGTAGTACGGGGCGCGGCTGCGGACCAGCTGGACCGTCCGCCGCAACCGGTCCCGTTGGAACCGGTGCAGCAGTTGGCGGTCCAGGGGCCGGCCGGGCTGCCCGATCCGCGCGGCGATCCACGGTTCCAGGGGGGTCAGCGGGGTCATCGGCATCGTGGGCGCCCCGGGTCGTCCGGGTTCGGGGGGTTCCCGGACCGGTCAGTGCCGTCGGGGCCGGCGGCCTGCCGGTACAGGGGACGCCCCGCGGCGTCGGTGAGGTTGTGGGCGCAGAACGGGATCAGCCGCCCGTCCGGGGCCAGGGTGTGGACGCAGCAGTCCCGCAGCCGTTCCAGGTCGAGGTTCCACGCGTCCTGGAATCCCATCCCGGACCGGGAGAACCCGTGCGTGCGCGCACGTTCCAGCAGGGTGTCCCAGCCGCCCAGCCCCGACCCGGACCCGCCGCATCCCATCCCCGGTCCGGCCCCCGGGTCGCGCCCCGTCCCCGGTCCGGTCCCCGGGTCGGACCCCGCCCCCGGTCCGGGGCCCGGGCCGGACCAGCGGCGCGCCACCG
>JARRQM010000261.1:0-3874 GCA_037381765.1 Kineosporiaceae bacterium | reverse complement strand
TAGGGACGTCGAGCATGGCACGATAGGCGATCAACGCGGGTCCTCACGGGAAATGGGTTTGGATCTTCGACGTGACAGATCCTGACCCCGAGGGCCCGGGTCTTCATGTCCCGGCCGCGTCGCGTCGGCGTAACCCGCAAAACACCACTCATTGTGCAGGCATCGTCACACAGTTGATGAGATCACCTCAGTGCACCGACCACCACGAACGTCCCAGCAACGATCACCGACTGGCCGCATGACTATCCCCGACGAACCTACAGGCGCGACTGCTATGAGCGACACTGGCGAAGCAACCCCACAGCTGGCACCCCCAAGAGCCCGGAAACCACCGGCCAAGAAGCGAGACTGACCCAAGCGACAAACGCCAGTAGATCCTGCAGGGCCCAGACCACCACCCCAGCAGTGGTTCCCAAGGATTCCCGGGGCATCCATGCAACTACGGCACTGACCACAAGGGAGTACACCGGCACTGTCACATGCTGGACCGCTACCACCACAGTGACGGCCGCGCTTCCCCGCAGCAACTCGGTTCGACCACTTCCAATCTGGCGCAGCCCCGCTGCCGTCAACCTCAGCAGTGTGCTGTGCATGGCAAGCCCGGCCACGCCGGCCAAGGCCACAATGATGCCTCTAGCGATAAGATGCTCCCGCTCATTAAAATGATCCAGCCCGTTGAAGTCCCGAGCGTCCACAAATAGCTCCGCCCCAATAACGATAACCCCCACGGACACCAGTACGAACAGGGCGTTCACAACGAGCAACGCGATGGCCGAACCTCGGCATCCACTCGGTGTCTGCCCCGGCCCCGGATCCTCTACCTGCGCGGCCCCCGATGTCAGCCTCATGCCCACCAGATTAGGCGGATGGCCCGTTGCAGCCTGATGTTCACCCAACTGTTCCAGGGGATCGGGGGGTCTTCCTTCCGATAAGGAGAAACAGGGCTGTCCTGAGGAACCCCTAGTTGGTGAGGCTATCGTGGGGACGCAAGGCCGGGGATTGGTCGCTTGGTGGTGGTGCGGGCCGACGGTGATGCCGGACCTGAGTTGTAGCGGTTGAGCGACCACTCCAGCCGAGGTCGCGAACGCCAGCATCTCCCGCCGCAACACAGCGTCGGCGCCTGATCGAGCGAAGACGCAAATCTCGGGGTGCATGTTGGGAACCGGTCGATTCCCGACGCAACTCCTGATGGACATCCGGCATATGCACCTTGCCGTGGTATCTCACTTGATGGTCCACGGAGCGGGCGGCTCACGCCCCACCGCGCTTCTGGGCGTGCCCCACAACTCGCCGCAGCATGTCGGCGGGCCGGCACGCCGTGCCGACTGGACAGACAAACGATGAGGTGGATAGAAGTCTTGGGATGCTGTTCCCGTTCGTCGCCGAGGACCGGCTGTTGGCGGCCGCCGACCGATGCGCTGCCTCCGAGCCGCCGGAGGCCTGCCGCCGGTTGCTGGTCAACGCCGAGCGGATCCTGACCCTGCCGGAACTTGCCGACCCGTTGGCCCAGGACGTGGGGGTCAACCTGTTCGTGGCGCAGAACGTGCTGCTGGAGGCGTCGCTGGCGTACCGGCTCACCGGGCAGGAGCGGTACCTCCGCCCGGTTCGGGCGTTGTTGGAGCGGCTCACCGACCCCGGCTACCGGGCGGACCGGTTGCCGACCGAACTCCACTACGGGTTCCTGCTGGTAGGGCTGGGGGTCGCCGAGCGGTTGTGCGGGCCGGCGGTGGATCGTGACCGGCTCAGTTGGGTCGCGGGCGCGTTGGGGGCGAAGTTGGCGGCCGCGGCGGCCAGCGCGACGTGGGGCGAGGACACGCCTCAGCGCAACGCCTGGAACCACTCGGTGATCGGTTTCACGGGGCTAGGGTGCGCCGGGCTGCTCTGCCCGGACCACCCGGACGCCGAGGCCTGGACGGCCACCGGGATCGACCGGCTGGGCAGCTTCTTCCGGCACGGGATCACCGATGCCGGGATGACCCGGGAGGGGCTGCATTACGCCGGCTTCGTGTTCCGCAACGCCGCCCCGTTCCTTCTGGCGTGCCGCGCCACCAGTCGCTTCGACTACCGGGACCCGGGGCAGAACCCGTATCTGGCCCGGCTGGGCAAGGTGCCCGCCTGGTACGCCATGGAGGTCTTTCCCGGCGGCCGCTGGCTGCAGAACCTCAACGATTCCAACTGGGATCCGCGCCGGGCGCTGGGCGGTTTCCTGCCACTGTTCGGTCCGCTGAACCCGCAGCTCACCGGCTGGGTGTACCGGCAGTTGGTCGGCGTCGACGGAGACGGCTCGCATGGTCAAGCTCCGGGACTACGTTGCTGCGTGCTGTTCGAGTCGGTGCTGTGGGCCGAACCGGAACCGGCCGATCGGCCGGCCTCCGGCGACCTGCCGGACCTGCTGTTCGACCCGGACGTCGGGTACCTCGCAGAGAAGGTCCGCACCGATCCGGTGAGCGCCTTCGCGGTCAACTGTGGGCACTTCGTCGGCGGCATTCACGACCAGTCCGACAACGGTGCGGTCACCCTGGCCGGGTACGGTGTCCCGCTCCTGATCGACTCCGGCGCCGCGAATCAGCCTGTCGAGGGGTCGGCGAGCTCCTCGCACGGGCACAACGTGGTGCTGATCGATGGCCGTGGTCAGCATCCGGCCGGAGCGGGGATCGGCGTCTCCGGTGTGATGCTTCGGGTCGAACGGGCACCGGCGGCGACGATGGTGAGCCTCGATCTCACCGGCGCGTACCGGGCGCAGGGGTATCACCGGATCACCCACGCGGTGCGGCACTGCGTGTACGGCAAGCACCCGGTTCCGTACCTGCTGCTGGTGGACGACGTCGGCGGCCCGCAGGGTGCGCCGGCCGCCTTCGAGCAGCTGTTCCACACTCCGCCGGCCACCCGGTCCCGACCCGACAACGCAGACGAGGTGGAGCTGCTGATCGATGTCGACGGTGCCCACGCCGGGCTGGTGCTGCACCCGCTGGACTGCGCGCCGGTCACCAGCCGCACCTGGGTGGGCGGCGGCCTGCCGTGGCTGGAGCACCCGGTGTGGGCATTCCGCCGGGAGGGCCGGCACGAGGTGATGGCGACCCTGGCGCTGCCGTTCCGGGAAGGAGAGCGCACGAGGCTGTCGGCGCGGGTGGACGCCCGGGCCGGTCGGGTCCGGCTGCGCTGGCAGGGCGACGGGCAGGCCGAAGAAGGGGAAGTCTTGGTGGACGAGCTGCGTTTCCGGCCCGGGGCCCGGTCGCCGGCCCGGTTCACCCGCGACGGGGTGGCGCTACCGCAGGTGGAGGTGCTCCTGGCGCGGCGGCCGCCCGCGGCCCGCAGCCGCAGGCGACGCAGTGCCGCCCTCGCGCGGCGCCTGCTGCGCCGGGTCTGGCGTCGGCTGCGCTTCCTGAGCCGGGCGTCGGAGTCCCGGGTCAGTTGAGTTTCGACCCGCCCGCACCGGGGCCGTTGTCGGTGCGGAGCTCGTCGATGATCCTGTTTGTGTGAGTCGCTCGCTATCGGCCTCCTCGTAGCCACCTACGGATCCTTGATCGACATAATTTTGTCGGTCATGGGCGGGGTACAACCAGGAAAGACGGTGGCGGGGAAGGGATCGGGGCGGACACGACGCCCACCCCACGCAAGCACGCGGACCCGGCGGGGGTGCGGGGAAAGGGCGGTCGAAAGCACTTGACCACCGGTACGTCAGATCAAGCAAGTGTGCTGGATTCTTGTGTCCGAGGGATTCGGCCACACGGTCCCAGCGCACCCGCAAGGTGTGAGTTCGCTGGGACCGAAACTACTTGGGACACAAAGAATCCGTCAGCGTGACCGTCGGCGAATCGGGCTGGGGAGTGTGGAGCGTAAGCGGTCTTGCCGGCGGGGGATCACGACAAGTCCC
>JARRQM010000260.1:0-3878 GCA_037381765.1 Kineosporiaceae bacterium | reverse complement strand
CCCGCAGCGACGTCTACGCCACCGGGATCGTCGCCTTCGAACTGTTCACCGGACGGCAACCGTTCACCGGCGACTGCCCCGTCCAGGTCGCCTACCGGCACGTTCACGAGTCCGTACCGGCCCCCTCCACGGTGGCCCCCGAACTCCCCGACGCCCTCGATCGCCTCGTGCTCGCCGCCACCGCCCGGGACCCGCAGCACCGTCCCGCCGACGCCGGTGCCCTCCTCGACCTCGCCCGGGAGACCCGCGGCTCCCTCCCGGAAAGCGCCCTCGACCTGCGCCCCACCGCCACCGGTGGGTCCCGCAGGTCCGGCACCGCCGGATCCGGGTCCGGACCCGGGGCCAGTTCAGATTCCGGTTCCGACGCCCGGACCGCGGCCCCGGCCGGGGCCGCCACCCCCCAGATCGTCGGGGCGGCCGCCGACGCACCCCAAAACACCCAGGCGCTCCCGCTGCGGCACCGGATCCGCCGCTCCCTGCCGACGCCCCCCGGCCCTCCGGGACGACGCGACTCCGAACACGACGAACTCGCCCGGCACCGGCGCAACCGGGGCATCGTCGCGCTCGTCGGCGTCCTCGCCCTCGCCCTCGTCCTCGCCCTCGGGGCCTGGAAGTTCACCTTCGGCGCCTACCAGGCCATCCCCGGCGACCTCGCCGGCCAGTCCCTCGCCGAAGTCGAGCAGTACCTCAAGGTGCACGGGCTGGGTTCGGAGGTCCGCGACGCCTACGACGATACGGCCGAACCCGGGACGGTCCTCCGCACCGACCCCGGGGCCGGGGAGAAGGTGCACAACCACGGCACCGTCATCGTGTACGTCTGCCGGGGCCCGGCCGAGGTCACCATCCCGAAGAACCTCATCGGCATGAGTGAAGGCGAGGCCCGGGCCGCGCTCACCCGTGGCTTCCTCGACTTCTCCCATGACGACACCCAGTACAACGACGACGTCCCGCTCGGCCACGTGATCAGTACCAGCCCCGCCCCGGGGACGACGGTGCCCAACGGCACCCAGGTCACCCTGTTGGTGAGCAACGGCCCCTTCCCGGTGACCGTCCCCAACGTGACGAACAAGCCGCTCGCCGAGGCGACCGCCCAGCTGGATGGGCTCGGCCTGAAGGTCAACGTCACCTGGGAGTACAACGACACGGTTCCGGCCGGATCGGTGATCCGGCAGAACCCCACCGCCGGCAGCACCTCCCGGCACAAGGCGACGGTGACCCTCGTCGTCTCCCAGGTCCCCGTCCCCGACGTCATCGGCAAGAGAGAGGAAGAGGCCCGGCAGATCCTGGAGGATGCGGGCTACACGGTGCAGGTCGACAAGGTGCTCGGCGGCGTGTTCGGGGTCGTCCGCGGGCAGAACCCGGGTGGAGGCACCCGGGCCCCGCGCGGCAGCACCGTGACGATCAGCGTCGTCTGAGCATCTGTCGACCGACGGGTCCGGTCGGGAGGGCAGGCCCCGGTCGCTACCCGAGGATGCCGGTGAGCACCGCCACGGCCTTCGCCACCGCCTCGTCGTCCACGTCGAGGTGGGTGACCAACCGTACGGTGCGCGGCCCGAGAACCGACAGGAGGACGCCCTCCGCCCGGGCCCGGTCGGCGACCTCCGCCGCCCCCCGCCCCATCCCGGACAGGTCGAGAACGACAATATTCGTCTGCACCGTGCCCGGATCGACCAGGTCCGGCCGGACCTCCGCGACCGCCTCGGCGAGTTCCCGGGCCCGGCGGTGGTCCTCGGCCAGCCGGGGAATGTGGTGGGCCAGCGCGTACCGGCCGGCCCCGGCCAGCACCCCGGTCTGACGCATCCCACCGCCGAGACGCTTGCGCCGGACCCGGGCCGTGGCGATCCGTTCCGCGGAGGAAACGAGCACCGACCCGACCGGCGCACCGAGCCCCTTCGACAGGCACACCGACACGGTGTCGGCGCACGCCCCGTACTCGACCAGCGGCACCCCGGTGGCCACATGCGCGTTCCACAGCCGGGCCCCGTCCAGGTGCACGCCGACCCCCATCGCGGCGGCCCCATCCCGCAGGGCCCGCAGCTGGTCCAGCGGCTGCACCGTGCCGCCGCCGAAATTGTGTGTGTTCTCCACCGCGAACGCCGCCGTGGACACCAGGTAGGGGCCGGCATCGGGTTCGGCCAGGGCGAGAGCCTCCGCCGCGTCGAGCCGCCCGTCCGGGGAGGTCCAGGTACGGGTGGTGACCTGCCCGTGCACGGCGTGGGCACCCAGTTCGGCGCGCACCACATGGGCCCGGACGTCGCAGAGCAGTTCCTCGCCGGGGCCGACGAGCAGACCGACACCGAGCACGTTCGCCATCGACCCGGTCGGGGTGAACAGCCCCGCCTCATGTCCGAGCAGGGCCGCGACCTCGGCCTCCAGCCGGTTCGTCGTCGGGTCCTCACCGAAAACGTCATCACCGACCTCGGCGGCGGCCATGGCCTCGACCATGTCCGGCACCGACCGGGTCACCGTATCCGAGCGCAGGTCGACGACACCGTCGCCGGGGCGGCCGGAGGCGAACCGTCCGGATCGCGTCCGTCCGGGGACAGGTCGGGCGGGCCCCGAACGGCCGAGGACGGGGTCAGCGCTCACCGAGCATCTCCGCAACCAGGAAGGCCATCTCCAGGGACTGCTGATGATTCAGCCGCGGATCGCACACCGTCTCGTAGCGGGTGGCGAGATCGGCGTCATCGATGTGTTCGGCCCCGCCCAAGCACTCCGTCACGTCATCGCCGGTCAGTTCGACGTGCAGACCGCCGGGCACCGTACCGAGTTCGGCGTGCACCTCGAAGAAGCCGCGCAACTCGTCCATGATCGCGTCGAACCGGCGGGTCTTGAACCCTGACGCCGACTCGAACGTGTTCCCGTGCATCGGATCGCACACCCAGGTCACCTGCGACCCCGTCGCGGTCACCGCCTCGACCAGCGGGGGCAACACCGCGCGCACCCGATCGGCCCCCATCCGGGTGATCACCGTGAGCCGGCCTGGCTCACGGTCCGGGTCCAGCCGCCGCACCAGGGCCGCCGCATCCTCCGGGGTCGTCTTCGGCCCGAGCTTGACCCCCAGGGGGTTACGTACCCGGGACATCAGGTCGATATGCGCCCCGCCCAGCTGGCGGGTCCGTTCCCCCACCCACAGCAGGTGCGCGGACACGTTGTACGGGGTCCCGGTACGGGAATCGATCCGGGTCAGCGGCCGCTCGTAGTCCAGCAACAGGGCCTCGTGGCTGGAGTAGAAGTCGACGGTGCGCAACGCGTCGAAGTCACCGCCGCAGGCCGCCATGAACTTCATCGCCTTGTCGATATCCCGGGCCAGGGCCTCGTACCGGGCGTTCGCGGCGTTACTCACGAACCCCCGGTTCCACTCGTGCACATGCCGCAGGTCCGCGTACCCGCCCTTGGTGAACGCCCGGATCAGATTCAAAGTCATGCTGGAGGTGTGGTAGGCGCGCAGCAGCCGCCGTGGGTCCGGGGTGCGCGCCCCCGCGGTGAACGCGTAGTCGTTGACCGCATCACCCCGGTAGGCGGGCAACTCGACGCCACCACGCACCTCGACAGGTTTGCTCCGCGGCTTGGAGTACTGCCCCGCCATCCGGCCGACCTTGACCACCGGCATGCTCGCCCCGTAGGTGAGGACGACAGCCATCTGCAACATCGTCTTCAACTTGAGTCGGATCCGGTCCGCGGTCGCCTCGGAGAAGGTCTCCGCGCAATCCCCGCCCTGCAACAGGAACGCCTCCCCCCGGGAGGCCGCCGCCAGCTGCCCCTTGAGGTCGTCGCATTCCCCGGCGAAGACCAGCGGCGGGTAGCTGGACAGCTCGGCGGTCACCTCGTCGAGGACGGCGGGGTCGGGCCAACCGGGCTGCTGCGCCGCGGGCAGG
>JARRQM010000259.1:0-3886 GCA_037381765.1 Kineosporiaceae bacterium | reverse complement strand
CTCCGCTATCGAGGCCTCCTGCGGCCTTGCCGGGAACGCGCCCGGGTGCTTGCTCGCTCGCGCGGGAGCTTATGGACCGGCTCCTATGCGGGCGGGGTGACGGGGGTGTCGGTGATGTCGCGGGGGGCGCGGCGTTCGCCGGTGGCGAGGAAGACGATCCGGCGGGCCACCGAGACGGCGTGGTCGGCGAAGCGCTCGTAGTAGCGCCCGCACAAGGTGATGTCCACGGCCGTCTCGATCCCGTGCTCCCATTCCGGGGCGAGCAGGGCGGCGAAGATCTGCCGGTGCAGGGCGTCCATCGCGTCGTCGTCGGTTTCCAGTTTGTCGGCGGTCTCGACGTCCCTGCTCGCGATGACGCTGCCGGCCTTGGCGACGATCCGTTCGGCGATCTGCCCCATCTGCAGCACGGTGGCCCGCAGCTCGGCCGGGATGGCCGAGCTCGGGTAGCGCATCCGGGCGACCTTGGCGAGGTGCCGGGCGAGGTCTCCCATCCGCTCCAGGTCGGCGCTGATCCGCAGGCTCGTGACGATGACCCGGAGGTCGGTGGCGACCGGTTGCTGCCGGGCGAGCAGGTCCAGGGCGCGCTCCTCCAACTGGAGTTGCAGGGCGTCGATGTGCTCGTCGGCGGCGATCACCGTCTCGGCGAGGGCCAGGTCGGCGTCGAGCAGGGCGGTCGTCGCCCGGGCCATCGCGGAGCCGACCAATCGGGTCATTTCAATCATCTGGTCGGACAGTCCGGCCAGTTCGTCGTGGAACTGCTCGCGCATGCGGGTCGCTCTCCGTTCCGTCGGTGTTCCGTCGGTGCGGTGCCGTCGCCCCCTCCCGCGGGGCGGTGACCCTACCGATGTGTGCCCGGTCCCGCGGCCCGTCGGCCCGCGGGGCCGCCGTGGTCGGGCCGTGGCGCCGTCCCGGACCGTCGTGCGGGGTGTCGCGCCGCGGGGTCGGTATGTCCCGTACGGTCCCGGTCGGGGCCGCGGCGATGACGTTGTGCCAGCGTGTCACGGTGTCGCAAGCACGTTCGCAGCCTGCCGTGAACGTCGTCCGCACGGCAGGTGAACACCGCGGGAAAGTCGCACGGGACCGGACCCGGAGGCGCTGGACTGGCCTTCGCTGAGCCCTACGCTGACGGGGTGGACCCCACCTGGACGGCTGCCGCCACCGGGATCGTCGGCTTACTCGCCGGGGTGTTCGGGGTGCTCGCCTTCCGGGTCAGCGAACGGGAACGGCTCGGCCCGGACGGCGGGGACGACACGGAACTACCGGCGGGAGCCACCGAGGTGCTCTCGGTGTTGCCGTCGGCGGCGGTGGTGCTCGACCTCGCCGACGCCGTGGCCAAGGCGTCCCCGGCGGCATACGCGTTCGGCCTGGTCCGCGGGCATGACCTGGTGCATGCGGAGTTGCGGGACATGGCGGCGGATGTGCGCCGTTCGGGGCTGGTCCAGGAGCGGGAGCTGGAACTTCCCCGGGGGCCGTTCGGGCGGGCCCGGCTCGTCGTCCATGCCCGGGTGGCCCCGCTCGGGGCCGACCACATCCTGGTGCTCGTCGACGACCGCACGGAGGCCCGCCGGGTCGAGGAGGTCCGCCGGGACTTCACCGCGAATGTGAGTCACGAGCTGAAGACCCCGCTCGGGGCCCTGCACCTGCTCGCCGAGGCGGTGCAGGACGCCGCGGACGAACCGGAGGCGGTGCGCCGGTTCGCCGCCCGGATGCTCCAGGAATCGGTGCGACTGTCCACCCTACCAGGAGATCATCGACCTGTCCCGGTTGCAGGTGGCCGACGCGCTGCGCCCGCCGGAGCCGGTGGAGGTCGGTGAGGCGGTGGCCGAGGCCGTCGACCGGTGCCGCCTGGTCGCCCAGGCCAAGGGCATCGACGTGGTGATCGGTGGGGATGTCGGCGCGGTCGTCCTCGGACATCACAACCTGCTGGTCACGGCCGTACGTAATCTCGTCGACAACGCGATCTCCTATTCCGGGGAGGGCACCCGGGTCGGGGTCGGCGTGCGGCGCGAAGGGGACCTCGTCGAGGTGTCCGTGAGCGACCAGGGCATCGGGATCGCCACCGCCGACCAGTCCCGGATCTTCGAACGTTTCTACCGGGTCGACCCGGCCCGGTCCCGGGCCACCGGGGGGACCGGGCTCGGCCTGAGCATCGTCAAACATGTCGTGGCCAATCACGGCGGCGAGGTGACCGTGTGGAGCATGCCCGGCCAGGGCTCCACCTTCACCTTGCGGTTGCCGGAGTCGGCCACCCCGGATGCGGCCGCAGCGGCACCGAAGCCGGGGGCGGACCCCAGGGAGAACCGCTCCCTGGAAGCAACGGACCCCGGTGGTGAACCCACCTCCGGCCCGTCCACCCAATCGAGGGGAGCCACATCGTGACCCGCATCCTCGTCGTCGAGGACGAAGAGTCGTTCAGCGACCCGCTGTCCTTCCTCCTGCGCCGGGAGGGGTACGAGGTCGCTGTCGCCGATGACGGACCGTCGGCGCTGGAGGAGTTCGACCGCAACGGTGCCGACCTGGTGCTCCTCGACCTCATGTTGCCGGGGATCTCCGGAACCGAGGTGTGCCGGCTGCTGCGGGCCCGCAGCAGCGTCCCGGTGATCATGCTCACCGCCAAGGACAGCGAGATCGACAAGGTGGTCGGGCTGGAACTCGGTGCCGACGACTACGTGACGAAGCCGTACTCCTCGCGGGAACTCGTCGCGCGGGTGCGGGCGGTGCTCCGCCGGGGTAACGAACCGGAATCCCTCACCCCGGCCGCGGTGGAGGCCGGCCCGGTCCGGATGGATGTGGAACGGCATGTGGTCACGGTGGACAACACGCCGGTGGCGATGCCGCTCAAGGAGTTCGAGCTGCTGGAGATCCTGCTGCGGAACGCCGGTCGGGTGCTCACCCGCCTGCAACTCATCGAGCGGGTCTGGGGTGCCGACTACGTGGGCGACACGAAGACCCTGGATGTCCACGTGAAGCGGCTGCGGGCGAAGGTCGAACCCGATCCGGCGGCCCCCCGGCACCTCATCACCGTGCGCGGGCTCGGATACAAGTTCGAGCCGTGACCGGCCCCGGCCTCGGGCCCGCCCGGGGGTGGGGCCGGGGGCGACCGGGCGGCCGGGCGGACAGGCGGGGCAGCCCGTGGGGCGCGGCCCGGGGCCGCGTGCGGGGGCGCCCGAGGATGCGGGTGGGGTGTGCCCGGGGTCGCCGCCGGGAACGGTCAGGCGTCGGCCGTCGCGGTCCAGGTGGCGTACGGGCCGGTGGCGGCGAGGACCGGGACGGTGAGCCGGACCCAACCGCCTTCCGGGGTGCCGGCGCGCAGGCTGAGTACGGCGCCGGGCGGGTGCGGCAGGGCGTCGGCGATGAGTCCGGGGGTGAGGTCCTGGACCCGTACCGCGGGGCCTCCCGGGACCGGGACGGTGGCCCGGGCCAGTGGGGTGTCGGCCGTTGCGGAGGGGTAGAGCAGGAGGGATACCGTCACCGGCCGGGCTCCTCCGTTGACGACGGTGCCGAGCAGGCGGCCCGGGGCGCCCTCGGCGGTTCCGACGACGAGGACGTTCTCCAGTTTCACCGTGCTGCCGTCGAGCGGGTCGACGATCCGGGCCTCGGTGCCGTCCGCGGCGGGGAAGGGGGCGGTGTTCGTCGGGGAGACCCGGGCGCAGCCGGTGACGGTGAGCAGCGCCGGGAGGAGCGCGAGGGCGAGGACGGCTCGGGCGGGGAATGTCACGGCGGTTCCTCCTGTCCTGCCACTTCCCTGCCGCGGGAGAGGACCGGTCGGACATGCCGCACGCAGGACTGTTGTTGCAGAGTCAACCACTTGATCGGTGTGGTCGCAGAACGGACAAGCACGCCAGTTCGTCGCTGTCAAGCTGACAGCGCTCCGTAATCAGGGCCC
>JARRQM010000258.1:0-7189 GCA_037381765.1 Kineosporiaceae bacterium | reverse complement strand
GGCATCCCGCGCGGACAGGTGCGGCACCACAGTGTGCAACGGCCCCGGTGTGGAATGCAGGTGGAATGACGCGAGCCCGAGCACGCGCTGTAGCGGCCCCTGCTTGACCCCGCAGCTCTGCGTGCGCGCATGCGGAACCAAGTCGAGGACCCGATGGACCCACCCCCGGCGAATCACCAAGGCCTGATCGGTGACCCGAACCCCGTTCCGCCGCCAAGACAACGGATCGACCCAGCGGGCGGCGGGCGGGTCGGTGACGAACCCGGCGGCACCACCGGCACCAACCAACCCGGCGTCGACAAGTTCCCAAGTCCGCCCGGGATCACCCGTTCCGAGATCCGGCAGCACGAGAGAAAGCACGGCGACAGCCTCCCGGCGGGTTCCCACAGGAAGGAGCAAATGCTCGCCAGCCCCCCGATCGTTCCGGCTCCCGTACCCGTATCCGGCGACGTTCACCTCGACCCGCCACCAGTCAACGCCCCGCCACGGCAACGGTTGATGCAACCGGACTGCCTGGACCCGCCCCGGCGGGACCGTCTGGGCCCGATGCTCCAACAGACCGTGCCGCAACCGCACCCCGTCCGGGGACGTCGCGACCTGAAACCCGAACCCGGCACTGAGCTGGCGCCACAACAACCCGAGCGCCGCGGCCCCGACCGGCAACACGGCAGCCGCCGGCCCCACGCTCCCGGTCACCAGCGCCACCACCCCCAGACCGAGCGCCAGGACGAGCAGAACCAGGGCAGGACCGGACAGCACGAGCGAAACCAGCAGGCGGGGCAGTGGCACCTCGACGACACCCCGTTCCGGGGCCTGCGGTGCATGCGCAGACACATAGCGCACCCCCGCCGCGCGCGCGAGCAGGTCGTTACGCAGCCGCTCGGCCTGGTCCTGGGTGAGATAGGACAACTCCACCTTGGAATCCGCGCCGCCAGCCACCTCGACGGTGAGCCGGGCCATCCCGACAACCCGGGCCACGAGCGGCTGTACGACGTCCACGGCCTGGATCCGGTCCAGCCGGGCCCGCCGCTGCCGGCGACTGAGCACCCCATGGTGCAGTTCAAGAGCGTCCTCGGTGATCCGGTACCGGGTGAACCGCCAGGTCACGACCACCGACACGATCGTCACGAGCAAAGCGACGGCTACGACGCCGACAACGACGCTCCCGCCGAGATACGACAAACCCCGGGCCGACCTCGTGGGATCCCCAGCCAGCGCGCCCTGCCCCCACTCCTGTCCGAGAACGACCACGGCAACGACAACGACCTGCCACAGCCGGATCGCCGGGGTGAGCGGATGCGTCCGGGACCAGGAACCGTCCGTCGTCGCCAGCACCCGGTCCCCGGCCGCCCCCGCGAGAAACTCCGGACCACTGACCGCCCCGGCGCCGGACCCGACACCCGGGTCAGCCCCGGGGCCAGGACCAGGGCCGGAGCCGGGGTCAGGACCAGGGCCGAGATCGGGATCGGGACCAAGGCCAGGACCAGAGCCGGAGTCAGGACCAGGGCTGAGGTCGGGACCAGGACCAGGACCAGGACCAGAGCCGGAGCCAGGACCAGGGCCGGGGTCAGGACCGGGACCGGGGTCAGGACCGGGACCGGGGTTCACAGTCCCGCCAGTCGGGCCTGCCCGCGGGACGCGAGACGGTCACGCAATCGGGCCGCTTCACCGGGCAACAGACCGGGAATCCACGCGTCAGTCCCCGCGGAGGCAGTGTGCAGCTGCACCCGGGCCAGCCCGAACAGCCGTTCCACGGGGCCGGCGTGCACGTCCACGTACTGCATCCGCCCGTAGGGCACGACGACGATCCGACGGAACATCACCCCGCGCCGGATAAGGAGGTCCTCCGCACGTTCCGCGTACCCGATGGCGCCGACCTGACGTCCCACCAGCCACCAGATGAGGATCAAGGCGATGAGCGGGAGCGCCCCGAGGACGGCCCCGGTGGCGGCCCCCACGAGTAGGGGGACGGCCACCCCGGCTGCGGCGAGGAGCAGCATCGGCCCGGTGACGAGCAGCCGACGCAGCACGACCAGCCGCGGCGAGACGGTGGTCCAGACCACCCCCTCCGGGGCGAACGGTTCGCCGGCGTCACCTTTCTGTCGGCTCAGCACACCAGCCAGGATCCCACGGTCGACAGCCCCGGGCACCCAGGCGACGTCCGGCACCCGCACCACCACCCACCAGCGCAACGATCCGCCTCGGTGTCCGCCCCACCCGACAGCAACGTGACCCCCAGCACATCAGGGCATCCCGCGAGCTCCGGGGTCCTCCCCCGGAGCGGTGCGGCGTGCGAGGATCGCCTTCGTGAACAGCGCGACGACCGCCCCGACCGGCCAGGACCTCACCGTCGATGTCGGCGCGGGTGACCTCGCCACCGCCGACATGGTGCTCAACATCGGCCCGCAGCACCCGGCGACGCACGGCGTCCTGCGGCTGCGGATCACCGTGGACGGCGAACGGATCGTCCGGGCCGAACCCGTCGTCGGCTACATGCACCGGGGCGCGGAAAAACTGTTCGAGGTCCGCGACTACCGGCAGATCATCGTGCTGGCGAACCGGCACGACTGGCTGTCCGCCTTCGCCAACGAACTCGGTGTCGTCCTCGCCGTGGAACAACAGCTCGGCATGGAGGTGCCCGAACGCGCGGTATGGGCCAGGACCCTGCTCGCCGAACTCAACCGGGTACTCAGCCACCTCATGTTCCTCGGCTCCTACCCGCTGGAACTCGGCGCCATCACCCCCGTCTTCTACGCCTTCCGGGAACGGGAGGAACTCCAGTCGACGCTGGAGGAGATCTCCGGGGGGCGGCTGCACTACATGTTCAACCGGGTCGGCGGACTCAAGGAGGACCTGCCGGCGGGCTGGCTGGCCCGGGTGTCCGCAGCGATCGCCGCCGTCCGGGCACGCCTACCCGAACTGGAATCCCTGCTCGTCGGCAACGAGATCCTGCAGGCCCGGACCCGGGGGGTCGGGGTGCTGTCCCGGGAACTCGCCGCCCAGTACGGGGTGAGCGGCCCGATCGGCCGGGCCAGCGGCCTCGACGTGGACATCCGCCGGGACGAGCCCTACCTCGCCTACGGCGAGCTGTTCGCCCCCGGCGGCCCCGGACGGGTAGTGACCCGGGAAGCCGGGGACGGCCTCGCCCGGTTGGAGGTCCTGCTCGACCAGGTTCACGTGTCCCTCGACCTCGCCCAAGCGTGCGTGGACCGGATCGCCGCCCTCCCCGCGGGCCCGATCAACGTCCGGTTGCCGAAGGTCCTCAAGGTTCCCGAAGGCCACCTCTACCGCTGGACGGAGAACCCGCTCGGGATCAACGGCTACTACCTGGTGTCCAAGGGCGACAAAGTGCCGTGGCGGCTGAAACTGCGTTCGGCTTCGTTCAACAACGTCCAAGTGTTGTCCCGGATGCTGCCCGGCAACCTCGTCGCCGACATGGTCGCCATCCTCGGCTCGATGTTCTTCGTCGTCGGCGACGTCGACAAGTAGCGTCGTCGGCGACGTCGACGAGTAGCCCCGCCCGGACCCGTCGGTTTCCGGGAACCTCGCTACGGCCGGTTTCCCCGTCCACCGCTCTCGGCGGCCCGGCCCGCACCGAGCTTGCCGGTCCCCGTCCGGCCCGTCCCGTTCTCGACGAGCAGCGGGATCGAACCGCTCACCGGTTCCCGCGGCCCCGGGGGCAGGACGGGCAGGGACGGCAAGGACTTGCCGTCACCGACCGACACGATGGGCTGGCGGGTCGTTCCGGGCGGGGTGTGGACCCGACGGACCGGACCGAGCCCTGGACGGCCACCGGAACCGGAGCTCGGACCGCCGCTGACCCCTCACTCACGGTGACCCGTTCCTGCAGGGTGGCGACCTTCGCGGTGAGTTCGGACAGGGCCTCCCGCGCCGCGGTGAGTTCCCGGGTGACGTCGGCGGTCAACTGTTGGGCCTCGTGCAGGCGCAGCCGGCTCTCCTGCCGCAGGCGGCGCATCCGTCGCCGGGCCGCCCGCCCGCTGAGCCGCTCGGCGACGAGCCCTCCAGCCGCGAGCGCGGTGCCCCCCGCAGCAAGGTCGCTGCGATCGAGCAGGTACCCGGACCCGGCAACCCCCGCCGCGAGCAGCACGGCAGCGGACGGGGTGACCGCCAGCACGGCGGCGGCGGCGGTGGGAGCCCACCTCTTCAACTGACCCGTGACATGACGACCCGACACGAGTGCCAGCCTAAGTGGCAGAACGTGACAGGGGAGGAAACTCGCCGGACAACCCCCGGCGTGTCCGGAACCGCTCGTGCACGGCGATCTTCGACGGTATCGGACGCCCTCCCCGACCTCACCCACCGTGACGGCGCTTCCGTACCGTGGTGGCCTCCGCCCGACCGAGCCCGCGGACCGACCGGGATCCAGGGGCGGCCGGCGCAGATCCGGGGGGCGATCTGCCGCGATCCGGAGGCCGCCGGCGGGGATCCGGGGCGGCCGGCGGGGCTCCGGGGCCAGCCAACCTGCCGCGATCCGGGGATCCGGGGCCGGTCGCGGGCCGGTCCGCGGGCCGGTCCGAACGGGTCAGGACTCCTCGTCGTCCCGGGGCGGAACCCGGCACCAGCGCTGCACGAGCAGCCCGGCCCCGGAGAGCGCAACCGCCGCGGCCGCCGCGGCGAGGGCGAGGACCAGTCGGGTACGGCGGGTTCCGACGAGGTCCGGTAACAGGTCGATGGCCTGGGCCAGGTACCAACCGGCGAGCAGGGCCCCGACGTAGGCCCCGGCCTTGGCGAAGACCGCGGTGCGGGCGGCGAGCAACGGATCCATCCGGTGTTCACGTCCTCCGCGCACCCAACGGCGCACGGGAAGCCCCGCGGCGAGAACGGCGAGGGCCAGGCCGACCGTACCGACGGGGGCCGTCCACGGCAGTGGGGGTGGCAGGGCGCCACGGCGGGTCCAGGTGTCCAGGAGCAGCCAACCGAACAACGCGACCGCACCGGCGAGCAGGACCAGCGGCAGGGGGCGCGCCGGTTTCATCCGGTGGTTTCCGGCCCCGGCCCGAGCCAGGGCCGCACGGTGGACCGGTCGGGGGCGGCCAGGAGCAGGTCGGCGACCGGCTGAGGACCGTCCGGCCCGGGCATCACTGCGGCGGGGTCGACCTCCAGCCATGGGGTGAGCACGAAGGCGCGCCGGGAGACCCGGGGGTGTGGCAGCTCCAGGTCGGACCGGTCGGAGCGGAGGTCCCCGTACAAGATGATGTCCACATCGAGGGTGCGTGGCCCCCAGCGGACGGTGCGGGACCGCCCGTGCCGCGCCTCCACCTGGTGGCAGACGTCGAGCAGGTCGAGGGGGGCGAGGGTGGTTTCGGCGAGCGCGACGGCGTTCAGGTAGTCCGGTTGTGGCGGCCCGCCGACGGCCGCGGTCTGGACGAAGGCGGATACGGCGCGGATCCGGATCCCGTCGACGGCCCCGAGTTCGGCGACCGCCGCGTCCAGGGTGGCGGCCCGGTCTCCCAGATTCGCCCCGAAGGCGAGGACGACGGGGACGGCGGCGGGGGGTGGGGTCCGCAGCGGATCGGGCCCGTCCGGGCCCGGAGGGGGTGGGGTCGGGTCGGTTCCGCTCATGCCAGGGGCTCCTCGGGCAGGTCGTCCCGGTACCGGCGCACCGTGACGGCGGCGTCGGTGAAGGTCTCGGGGATGGGGGCGTGCGGTTTGAACACGGTGACATCGATGGCGACCGCGAGCGGCGCCACGGTCAGGCAGGCGAGGGAGATCCGGTGCGCGAGGGTTTCGATGAGGTCGACGGGATCGCCGCGAACGAGGTCGGCGGCGAGGACGGCGAGGGCCCCGTAGTCGGCGGTGTCGGCGAGATTGTCGCTGCCCGCCGCGCGGCGGGTGTCGACATGCACGGTGAGGTCGACGGTGAAGGGCTGTCCATCGCGACGTTCCGTGGGGAAAACCCCGTGCCGGCCGGTTGCGGTGAGCCCGTGCAACTCGATGCGGTCGAACGGGCGCCCATCCGGGCCGATCGGGGCGGGCAGGCTCATGGACTCATCGTGCCTTGCCGGTGACCGGGTCCGCAGCAGCGGCCCGCCAGGCGGCGGCGACCCGTACGGCGTCGGCGGAGGCCCGCACCTCATGTACCCGCACGCACCACACCCCGGACACGGCGGCCAGGGCACTCGTCGCTGCGGTGGCGTCATCCCGGGCGGTCAACGCGGCCGGGGTGCCGTCGCCCGCGGCGAGTAGGGCCCCGAGGAAACGTTTCCGGGAGGCGCCGACGACGAGCGGCCTGCCGAGTCCGTGCAACCGGTCGAGGTTGGCGAGCAGGTCCCAGTTGTGCCCGGCCCTCTTGGCGAATCCGAGCCCGGGGTCGAGCAGGACCTGCCGCGGGTCCATCCCGGCGCCGGTGAGCGCGGCGAGCCGGCGTCCTAGTTCGTCGGCGACATCGGTGACGACGTCGTCGTAGTGGGTGCGCTGCTCCATCACGTCGCTGTGCCCGCGCCAGTGCATCGCGATGTAGGGCACCCGGGCCCGGGCGATGAGCGGGGCCATCAGGGGATCGGCGAGCCCCCCGCTCACATCGTTGACCAGGGCGGCACCAGCCTCCAGGGCGGCGTCGGCGACCTCGGCGCGCATCGTGTCCACGCTGACCACCACCCCGGCCTCGGACAGGGCCCGGACCACGGGGACGACCCGCTGCCGTTCCTCCGCCAGGTCGATGCGGGTGGCCCCGGGACGGGTGGATTCGCCGCCGACGTCGACGAGGTCGGCGCCCTCCCGGACCAGTTGCAGGCCGTGTTCGATCGCAGCGTCCCGTTCGAACCAGCGCCCGCCGTCGCTGAAGGAATCCGGGGTCACGTTGACGACGCCCATGACCAGGCAACGGTCGAGCCCGTCGAGTGCCGCGGGAAGGCCCAACACGTCGCTCACCCCGCCACCCTAGTGCCGCACCTCAAGGGCCCCGCGACGGCGGGTGACCCGGCCCCGGCGCCTCCCGCTGCGGCACGGTGCGCGCAGGCCCCGAACCGGCCCCGGCGCTTCCCGCTGCGACACGGTGCGGACGGCCCCGGACAGCCCCGGACGGCAGACGCGGGTCGGCCCGAGCCTGCCCGAGACCCGTGTCGGGGGCCCCTCGAACTCATACTTCGCGGGGCCCCCTGCACGGTTTCACTCCCATGTTTGCCACAGGTCGTGTCGCTCCTGTATGCGACACGCCGGCTCTGACCGG
>JARRQM010000257.1:0-3896 GCA_037381765.1 Kineosporiaceae bacterium | reverse complement strand
GCCCCCGACCACCCGCTGCCGGTGCGGGTGTTCCGCACAACGAACCCGGGAACCGAGGTGAACCGCCCGGTGCGGGAGAACTCCAGGACGGTCGTGGTCGCCCGGAGTGTGTCCTTGATCCGGCTCCCGGTGGTCCCCACGGCTACGTGTACGACGGCTCCGTCGGTGCTGCGGGTGATCCGCCCGAGCAGGTCCCGGTCGTGTCGGTCGCCGGCCACGGCCAGGTTCTCGGTGCCCGTCAGTTCCACGACCCGCCACCGGTGGTCCTGGTCGGCCAGCGGGGTCGCGGCGACGGCGTCGAGGAAGTCGAGGAGCACCTCCCTCTGGGCCGGCGGGGTGGCTTCGGAGGCGGCGCGTAGGGCGACCGCGCCGAGTCCGCCGACGAGCAGGGTCCAGTCGACGAGGTTCCTCCCGCCGGTGGGCAGATCCACCCGGGCGATGTCCGCGCCGTCGGCCACGGCGAGGACCGCGGTAGTAGCGGCGACCAGGCCGGCGACGGTGTCCGCGGTGGCGGCGTTGCGGCCGTACCGGTAAGCGCGCGGGCCGAACCCGGTCAGTGCCTCAGCCAGGTCGGTGTCGTTCACGCGGGGACCGGAAGGAGCCGATCCCCCCAGGGACGACCCGGCCGGGGAGGACCCGAGGGCGGACAGTCGTTCCAGGGTTTCCCGGCAGCCGACGGCGATCTCGACGACCCCGGCGACTCCGGCGAGCAGCCCGGGGTGGGTGATCTCGGGCAAGACCCGGGCCACCCCGTCCGGGCCTGCGGCGAGCAGATCCCCGCCGCGGTCGAGGGCGCGTAGTGCCGCGGACCCGGCGACGTCGCGCGGGCGCAGGGCATGCCACGAGAAGAACGGCGGAAGGTGCGGGGTTCCCCTGGTGAACCGGCCGGCGCTGCTGCCCTCGACGCAGAGGCTCCCGGTGACCTTCCCGTCGGTCAGCCGCAGCCGACCCCTGTCACGCAGCACGGTCACCGGGGTGCCGTCGGGGAGATGGAGTACACCGACCGGGACTGCCCCGCCGAAAGCTGCCCGTTGTGCCGGGCTCAGGTGCACGCACCTGCCGTCGACCCCGAACCCGTGCACGCTCCCGTCGGGGTGTGTGACAGCGCGCCAACCGAGCATCCCGTCGGCGGTGCCCAGCGGGGAGTTCTCCAGCCCCGCGGGAACCGGTGCCAGCTGGCAGACCTTCGACACGAGGACGGCCCCGTCAGCGCCGAGACCGTCTTCGAGGAAGGCGGGCAGGCACTCCCGTCCCCCGTCCCCGGTGCCCGGGTCGTACTCCCGCCAGACCGGGGGGCGCGGGTAGCGCCTCGGCTCCAGCCGGTACCAGGTCGTCCCGTCGTGCAGCAACGGGACGGCATTGCCGGGGTCCCGGTCCCCGACGAGGACAGGTAGCCAACCTGTGGTGCGCCCGCCGGTGGGGAGCGGCATCGAGCGGATGTTGCACCCGTCGTACCAGAAGGATGCCTTGTAGGGCATCTCGAACACCTCGTCCGGGCGTCCGGTCCAGTACCCGGCGCCGGCCCACGAGATGAGGAATTGCCCGTCCACGTACTCCGCGAAGGTCGCCCGCCGCTTGGCGCGGGGGTGGTCGGGAAAGTCCCGGACGTCGTGCCGGGCGAGAACCCGGTCGGGACCGGCCGCCACCGCCCACACCTCGTTGGCCAGGACGAGGGCCGGCCAGGCTTCGCTGACCTGTACCCGGTTGTTCGAACGGTTGCCTTTCGCCGGCTTCGGGAAGGACCAGGCGGCCTCCTCCAGGGCGGGCCAGCCGAACTCGTCAAAGATCCCGATCCGCAGGGTGCGGGCCAGGGCCCGGCCCGGGTCCGCCGCGGCGATCCGTTCCCGCAGGGTCGGTTCGACGGCGAGTACCTCGGGGTGGGCGATGGCCTTCAGGCGGTCGAGAGCCGCCTCCATCGCGGGCAGCGCCCCGGAGACGAGACTCTCACCGATCTGCTGCAGCCATTCCGCGAACAACGTCCGGGCGCCCGTCTCGTCGAGCAATGGTGCGAGATCCTGGCGGATGGTCGCGCTACCGGGTTCCGATCGTCTCCCCCGGCCCACCACGTCAGCGATCTCGGCGAGCAGCAGGGGCCGGGCCCAGCCGGCACCGGCCAGGGCCACGAGGTCGCGACGCCCCGGCGCCTCGTCCTCCATCCAACGGTCCAGCGGCAGGCCCCTCAGGTCGTCGGGGATGACGAGGTCCATGCCCAGGGCGAGGAGGAGATCGACGAGGTTGAGGTCCGTCAGCTGGCGGTACTGCTGAAACGGGTCGATGGGGGTTCCTTCGGCGCGCAGCCGGTCTGCCATCGCCTCGACCAAGGTCAGCAGCTGGTGGGAGCGTAGTTGGGCCCTGCTCCTGCGGCGACGCCACCTGATCGCCCGTTCCAACCATCCGACGGCCCCGTCCCGGGGGCGGCGGACCCTCGGGTCGTCGCCGACCTCGGTGAGCCCGGCCAGGGCACCGGATTCGTCGAGGATGTCCAGCCACAGGGACTCGGTTTCACCGGCTCCGGCAGCCGGGAAGAAGCCGAGCAAGCGTTCGCGAATATCGCCGTCGGCACGAGCCAACCGCACGATCGTGGCTCGGTAGTCCTTCCAGAACCCGACCGGGGCCCGGGCCACGGCGGGCAGGTCGAGTACCTCCCGCACGACGGCGTCATCCTCGGCGGCCACATCCAGCCCGGCGGCCTTCGCCAGCCGGCGCAGGTCCTTGGCCATCGCCGTGTACGGGGGCATCCCCCCGAAGACCCGTTCGACGGCCAGTTTGCGGAACAGGGTGTACGCCTGCGCGGGATCGGCCCGGACGACCAGGTCCCGGGCGTACTCGCTGAGGGCCTTCGCACTGAGCGCCCCGGCCAGGGTGAATTCGAGGAACACCTCCCGCAGCCGGTCCTCGTCCACGGGCAGGGCGTGCACCCGTTCGGCCTCCCGGGCCTTGCTGAACATCTGGGCGGCGAACGTCGTGTTGTCCGCGGCGAGGAAGGCCCGCCCGGCCTGCTCGTAGAAGGTCGGCAGGAAATGCGGGACGGAACGACCGAGCCGGACGGCGATGTCGGTGAAGGCGTCCTTGGCGGCTCCGGCCTTGGTGCGGGCCTGCCGGGTTAGCCGTTCCAGGTCCTTGACCAGGGCGAGGGCGTGGTGGCCGTTGGCCGGGTCGTGCACCAGTACCCAGGCGGGGAAGCCGAGGGCCTGGCGGCGTCCGACGCCCACGGCCACCGGAGCGGGCTGCGGGTCGAATCCGAGGAAGTCCAGGGCGAGATCCTCGGCCGGGCCGAGAGCCTGTGGGACGAGCCGCACCACGACACGGTCGCCGAGAGCGGGATGGGTGTACCGGCGGGCGAGGATGGCATCAGCCCGATCGTCGGTGATCGTGTCGAGCGCCTCGGTGGGCAGGGTCGCCCCCGCACCGAGGAGCAGGTGGGCCCCGTCCGGGGGAACCGTTCCGCGGCTCATCCCCGGTCCTCCTCGGTGAGGCGTCCGGCGTGGATGCGGGCCGCCATCCGGGCTCCTTCCGACCAGGCGACGGGCCCGATCCCGCCGAGCGGCACGACCCGGGACCGTTCGTCCACCCACTGGAGTTCGCCGGTCTCGGCCTCGCCGTAGGGGTCGTCACCGACCCAGAACCGGGCCTCCACGGTGTGCAGGTCCTCGAAGATCCGGACGGTCGCGGAACCGCCGCGCACGGTGTACCCCTGAGAGATGGCCCGGCCGATGACGTGGGTGGCCTGCTTGAAACGGCCCCCGGCCCAGTCGTGCACGGCGGTGGCGGCGGGATCGGTGCCGGCCGGACGGGTCCAGGTCTGCCGGAACAGTTGCTGGACGACCTGTTCGACACCAAGATCCGCGGAGAACCCGCGCAGGTCGTCGAGGTCGTCCAGGAGCACCGGGTGAGGG
>JARRQM010000256.1:0-7280 GCA_037381765.1 Kineosporiaceae bacterium | reverse complement strand
GGAGTCCAGGGGTAGAACGGTGACACCGACGGCACTACGGGCCTGCTTCCCGGCTTCACCGAGGATCGTGCCGAGCAGCTCGCTGGCACCGTTGACGACCCCGGGCTGTCCGGTGAAGGTCGGCGCACTCGCGACGAACCCGACGACCTTGACGACCCGGGTGATCCGGTCGAGGTCGCCGACCACGGACTTCACCGCGGCGAGCGCGTTGAGCGCGCAGATCCCGGCGAGCCGGGCGGCCTCAGCCGGCTCGACCAGGCCGTCGCCGTCGCCGACCCGACCGGTGGCGGGCAGTTCCCCGGCGACGAACGGCAGCTGACCGGAGGTCCACACCCGGTTTCCGTCGAGGACTGCGGGCTGGTACGCGGCCACCGGGGCGGCCACCGGAGGCAGGGTCAACCCGAGTTCGGTGAGCCGCCGTTCGACCCAGCCGCTGCCGTCGGCGCTCACAGCTTCGGCCGTTTCAGGTAGGCGATGAGGCCTTGCCCGTCGGGCCCGGGGACGACTTGGACGAGTTCCCAGCCGTCCTCCCCCCACTGGTCGAGGATCTGTTTGGTCGCGTGCACGAGGAGCGGCACGGTGACGTATTCCCACTGCGGCATCCGCCCAGCCTAGAACCTGTCAATACACCCCCATCCCGCGGTTGCTCGGCCCCGGAACGGCAACCGTCCCCGCGCCGGGACGATCTCTTTCCTCTCCAGTTCCTTCTCCACTCCTTCTTGGTTCCTTCTCGCCTCTCCCTCTCCGCCCACCGTTCTGCCCGTCTCTCTCCCGTCCCTCTCCCTTCCTCCCTTCTCTCTCCCGTCCCTCTCCCCCCGAACAGCCAGCAGTCATGCCGGTCGCGAGGCGGAACGCCGGTGGGGAGCGGGTCCGGGCGCGGCCGTCCGGGTGTCCTCGTCGGCCCTCCCCCGGTGCCGCCGGTGAAGGACATAGGCTCAGGGGGTGCCCACCGCCAGCCCGCCGAGCCGAGCCCGGGACTGGGAGGGCGTGCGCCTGCACGTGGTTTCCGGGAAGGGCGGGACGGGGAAGACGACGGTGGCGGCGGCCTTGGCCCTGGCCCTCGCCGGGGGCGGCGGCCGGGTCCTGCTCTGTGAGGTGGAGGACCGGCAGGGCATCGCCCAGCTGTTCGACGTGGCCCCGCTGCCGTACGCGGAACGCCGGATCGCGGTGGCCCCCGGTAGGGGTGATGTCTACGCTCTCGCGGTGGAACCGAAAGCGGCCCTGCTCGAATATCTCGACCTCTTCTACCGGATGGGACGGGCCGGGAAGGTCCTCGAACGGCTCGGCGCGATCGACTTCGCGACGACGGTGGCGCCGGGGCTGCGCGACGTCCTGCTCACCGGCAAGGTGTCACCCGGTTCCTCAATGTCAACGAGGAGGTCGCGGGGCTGGCCAAGGTGGGCCCGGTGAACACCCAGGCGAACTCGATCATGACGTTACTGCGTTCCCCCCGGACCGTCGTCCATCTGGTCACCGTCCTGGAGGAGATGCCGGTCCAGGAAACCCAGGACGCGGTGGCGGAACTGCGGGAGGCCGGGCTGCGCGTCGGCGGGCTCGTGGTGAACCAGGTGCGGGAACCGATCCTGTCGAAGCGGGCCCTGACCGCGGCGGCGAAGGGCCGGCTGGCCCGGGATGAGGTGCTCGCCGGGCTCGGCGCCGCCGGATTCGACGGGCGCGGGTCCGGTACCGCCGGCGGTCCCGGCGCCGGAGGACCCGACGGCAGTGGGCCCGGCACCAAGGGGTCCGGCACCAAGGGATCCGGCACCCGGGGGTCCGGCACCCGGGAGTACGGACCCGATGCGGCCGGTGGCGGGTCCGGATCTGGCGGGTCCCGAGGGGACACCGAGGGTGGGGACGCAGCCGGCCGGGGTGGCACGGGTGGGTCGGCGGCTGCGGTCCGGCTCGGGATGCTCGCCGACGGCTTGCTCGCGGGGGCCACCGAGCATGCGACCCGGGTCGGCCTGGAAACGGTGCAGCGGCGGACCCTCGCCGCCCTGGACCGGCCGACCTACGAGCTCCCGGCCCTGCCTGGCGGGATCGACCTCGGGGCGCTGTACGAACTCGCCGACCGGCTCACCGAGCAGGGAATGGGGTGAGGGCGTGGCGCGCAGTGAGGAGACCGTCGCGGGCACTGAAGGCACCGAGGACCTCCCGGGCGCCGAGGACCTCCCGGGCGCCGAGGCCACCGAGAACGAGGGACAGCTGACGGCGCGGTCTCGCACGGGCACCCGGTCCGGCACGGGGGCGTCGGCGCGCCGGGTCCCGTTGCTGGATACCGACACCTTGCTCGACGATCCGCAGACCCGGGTCATCGTCTGCTGCGGGGCCGGCGGGGTCGGCAAGACGACGACGGCGGCGGCGTTGGGGTTGCGCGCGGCGGAACGCGGGCGCCGGGTGGTCGTGCTCACTATCGACCCGGCCCGGCGGCTCGCCCAGTCGATGGGCCTGGGGGAACTGGACAACACGCCCCGGCCGGTTCCCGAGGTGGACACGACCGCGGGGGGCACCCTCGAAGCGATGATGCTCGACATGAAACGCACCTTCGACGAGGTGATCGAGGCGCACGCCTCGCCGGAGAAAGCGGAGCAGATCTTCGCCAATCCCTTCTACCAGGCTCTGTCCAGCTCCTTCGCCGGAACCCAGGAGTACATGGCGATGGAGAAGCTCGGACAGTTGCGGGCCCGGGCCGATGCCGACCCCGACGTCGGCTGGGACCTGATCGTCGTCGACACCCCGCCGAGTCGTTCGGCGTTGGACTTCCTCGACGCCCCGGCCCGGCTCGGGTCGTTCCTCGACGGACGGCTGATCCGGCTGCTCACCGCCCCGGCGAAGGTGAGTGGCCGGGCCTACCTGCGGGTGGTGTCGGCCGCGGTGGGCACGGCGACCGGGGTGCTGACGAAACTTCTCGGCGGGCAGATGTTGCGGGATGTGCAGACTTTCGTCGCCGCCCTGGACACCGTGTTCGGCGGGTTCCGGGAACGGGCCGAACGGACCTACCAGCTGCTGCAGCGCCCGGGTACGTCGTTCGTCGTCGTCGCCGCTCCCGAGCCGGATGCCCTGCGGGAGGCGTCGTATTTCGTCGAACGTCTCGGACAGGAACGCATGCCGTTGGCGGGTCTGGTGCTGAACCGGGTGCAGGTGGTCGCCGCGGAGGACCTGTCCGTGGAACGGGCGCTCACCGCGGCGGAGGACCTGTCCGAGGCCGGGGGCCACGCGCTCACTGCGGGGTTGCTCCGGGTACACGCCGACCGGCTCCGCCGCCGGGAGCGGGAACGGGGTCTGGCCTCCCGGTTCACCAGCGCCCATCCGGGGATCCCGGTGGTCGAGGTGCCGGCCCGACCGACGGATGTGCACGATCTCGACGGACCGGCGCGGGTGGACCGGTGCCGCATCACCGGGACCGGCACCGGCGGGGTCCCGTCCGGTGCCGGCGATCAGGTTCCGGGTCAGCCCGCGCGTCGTTGGGCGCTCGCGGCGTCCCGTTCGGCGGCGAACTCGACCATGCGCTGATGCTCGTCCCGCGCGGTGTCGAGGAGCCGACGCCACGAGCGGACGTTGGGCCGCTTGCGGAGCAGGGCCCGACGCTCCCGCTCGGTCATCCCGCCCCAGACACCGAACTCGATGTGGTTGTCCAAGGCGTCCGCCAAACATTCGGTGCGGACCGGGCAGGACATGCAGACCGACTTGGCGCGGTTCTGCGCCGCCCCTTGGACGAACAGCGAATCCGGATCCGCGGTACGGCACGCCCCGCGCGCGGCCCACTCGTGGGTGTTGACCAAATTGCTCATCAAAACGCTTTCCTCCCGTGACAACCCCGTGGACGACCCCACCCCAGGACCGTCCTGCGCAAAGAAAACTAGGTGACCCACCATGGTGCGGATACGGGCCGGATGGACGATTTCCGATCAACCGAAAAGAGGAACGATATACACAGTGTCATAGTTGGTCACTCACTGTGAGTATCGGGTTGCCCACGTGCCCAGCTTCCGCCTTGCCCCCGGTCACCACGACTCACCCTGTCGCCCCACTCCCGCACCCGTACCGTGCCCCCGGCTGCGCTGGTCACCCACCATAGCGACGCGGAGCGGCCGCAGTCACCACGCCGGAAGGCATCTAGGCTGTACCCCATGCGGAGTACACCCGGCACGTCGAGGGCCCTCACGCTGCTCGTCGCCTTCGTCGCGACGAGCATCGCCTCCGGAGTCCTGTTCGCGGGATTGTTCATCCCCGCGGTGGGCGCCACGGGTGCAGTGACCCGGTCGAGCGTCGACTACTTCAACTCCCTCCCCGCGGACATGTCCCGGCCGCCGCTCGCCGAGCAGTCGACGATGTACGCCGCGGACGGGAAGACCGTCATCGCCCGCTTCTACGACGAGAACCGGGTGATCGTCCCGCTGTCCCGGATCGCCCCGGTGATGCAGAAAGCGATCATCGCCATCGAGGACACCCGCTTCTACGAGCACGGCGGGGTCGACCCGAAAGGCGTGCTCCGGGCCTTCGTGAACAACCAGGTGGGCGGGAACACCCAGGGCGCCTCGACGCTGACCCAGCAATACATCAAGAACTACAACGTCGAGAAGTGCGTCGCGGCCGGTGACGAACAATGCGCACGGGATGCCGTGGCCAAGAACGAGGCCCGCAAGCTGCAGGAGATGCGCACCGCGATCGCCTTGGAGAAGCAGCTGTCCAAGGACGAGATCCTCGCCGGATACCTGAACATCGCCCTGTTCGGGGACAACACCTTCGGTGTCGAGGCCGCCGCGGAGTACTACTTCAACACGTCGGCGGCGAAACTCACCCTCGTCCAGGCAGCCACCCTGGCCGGGCTGGTCCAGTCCCCGGCGGAGTACAGCCCGTTCGTGCACCCCGAGGCGACGGTGACCCGCCGGAACGAAGTCCTCGGCCGGATGCTCGCCCTCAACATGATCACCAATGAGGAGTACGAGGAAGCCAAGGCCGCCGAGCTGAAAACGGATCGGCACGTCGCGCAGAACGGCTGCATCACCGCCGGAAACATGGCGTACTTCTGCGACTACGTCTACCGAACCCTCCAACTCGACCCGGCCTACGCCTACCTCGGTAAGACCGAGGCGCAGCGGCGCACCGCGATCAAACGGGGCGGCTTCAAGATCATCACCACGCTCGACCCGAAGATCCAGAGCAAGTCGGCGAGCCTCGTGGCCAAACGGGTTCCGGTGCAGGACAAGAGCAAGGTCGCCGCAGCCGCGGTGATCGTCCAGCCGGGGACCGGCAAGGTGCTCGCGATGACCCAGAACCGGGTGTATTCCCTGGAATCCAAACGCGGGGAGACCTCCATCAACTACGCGGTGGACAAGGCCTACGGGAGTTCCACCGGCTTCGCCACCGGGTCGACGTTCAAGGCGTTCACCCTCGCTACCTGGCTGTCCAAGGGCAAATCCCTGAACGACTTCGTCGACGCCACGGAGTCGAACAACGGGCGGCCCTACTCCGACTTCAAGGCCTGCGGGGAACGGCTGGGCGGGAACACCTACCACTTCGGCAACGCCGCGGACGGTGAGGGCAAGGGCCCGATGACCGTCCTCAACGCCACGACGCACTCGGTGAACACCGCCTACGTCGACATGGAGTCCCGCCTCGACCTCTGCGACATCGTCGAGGTCGCCTCGAACCTCGGCGTGCACCTCGCCTCCCCGCCGCACGCCCATGACTGCCCCAACTACGACCCGAAGAACCCGCTGAAACTGCCGAACTGCTACCCGTCCCTCACTCTCGGCCCGCTGTCCATCTCCCCGCTCACCATGGCGACCGCCTACGCCGCGTTCGCCGCGGACGGCCAGTTCTGCGAGGCCCGGCCGGTCGTCGGGATCACCGATTCCACCGGACAACCACAGAAAATCGCCGGACAGTCCTGCCGGGAAGGGATCAGCCCGGAGGTCGCCCGCGGCGTCACCTACGCCCTGAAGCGAGTGATCACCGGCGGTACCGGAGCAGGGCTGGGTATCGGCCGGCCAGCCGCAGGGAAGACAGGAACCGCGGACCAGTCCTCGAACACCTGGTTCGCCGGGTACACCCCGTACCTGTCCAGCGCCGTGTGGGTGGCCGACCCGAACACCTACCCGGGCCACGAGGACACCTCCGGGCAGCGTCCGCTGCACGGCATCACCATCGACGGCAGGTACTACGGCACGATCTACGGCTCCACCGTGGCCGGCCGGATCTGGTCGGACATCATGAAGAACGCCTCGAAGGGCCTGCCGAAAAAGGACTGGTCGGGTCCGCCGGGAAGTATGTTCCGTAGCAACGGGAAGCGTGTGCCCGACGTCACCGGGCAGCCGATCAACGTGGCCATGGGCACCCTCACCGCCGCCGGGTTCCAGGTGAGCAACGGGGGCATGGTGGACGGAGCGACTCCGATCGGAACCGTGGAACGGACCTCACCGGCCGCCGGGACCATCGCCCCGGCCGGAGGCGCCGTAACCGTCTACATCAGCAACGGATCGCAGAACCGGGGAGGCGGCGATCCCGGCCGCCCCGGCGACCCTGGCCGCCCCGGCGGACCCACCCTGCCGGTCGTCCCTGGTCGCACGACCGGCTGACCGGCGGTTCCGGGATCCCCGGGGATGGGGCGTCGGCGACGGGTCACCCGGCGGCGAGCTGGCGTCTCACCTCGTCGGCGATCCGGGAGCCCTCGGCGCGGTCCCCGATCCGGGGTCGCACCGCCTTCATCACTTGTCCCATCGCGGCCATCCCGGTCTTCCCGGCCGCGGCGACGGCGGCGACTTCTTCCGTGACGATCGCCGCGAGCTCGGTGTCGCCGAGCTGCTCGGGCAGGTACTCCTGAAGGACGTCCAGTTCTTGGCGTTCCCGTTCGGCCTGCTCGGCACGACCGGCCCCGGCGAAGGCCTCGGATGCCTCACGCCGCTTCTTCGCCTCGCGGACCAGAACGGTCATCACCTCGTCGTCGCTGAGGGTGCGGGCGGCGTCGCCGCTGACCTCCTCGGCGCGGACCGCGGTGAGTGCCATCCGGAGCACGGCCGTCCGCACCTCGTCGCGGCTCCGCATCGCTGCGGTGAGGTCGGACTTCAGGCGCGCCTGGAGAGTGTCGACAGCAGTGCTGTCGGAACGGGTGTCGTCGGACATGGGCCCCATCCTCGCATCGGAGCGATCAGGAACCGAACGAGTTCTGCCAGGACGCGGCGGGGACGGCAGGGGCCGAGGCCAGCTGCGGCAATGCCCGGAAGCCGCGGGTCCGGGGTCCGTGGACCGGCGCCGCGGGAAGCAGGAGCCGGAACCAGCAG
>JARRQM010000255.1:0-3913 GCA_037381765.1 Kineosporiaceae bacterium | reverse complement strand
CGTCCGGCGTCCCGGCGGGCAGGAGCCGCAGCCCCGGCCGGACCGGTCGACCCGGCCGGGGCGGTGCCCGCACCCCGGCCGCCGGCCCCGCCGGCCCCGGCCCCCGCACCGGACGCCTACCAGCGGCAGAGCACCGAGCGACAGGTCATGCCGGGGGACCTCGACCTCGACGTCGTGCTCTCCCGGGCCCTCGAACTCGGCGCCTCGGACCTGCACCTGGCCTCGGCCTCGGCTCCGCTGGTCCGGATCAACGGTGAGCTGGCCGCCCTCACCGAGGAGTTCCCGGTCCTCCAGCCGGCGATGATCCAACGGGTGCTCTACGCCATCCTCACGCAGAAGCAGCGGGAACGTTTCGAGGAAGAACTCGAACTCGACCTGGCCTACTCCCTGCCCGGGAAGGCCCGGTTCCGGGTGAACCTGTACCGGCAACGGGAATCCGTCGGCGCGGCGTTCCGCCGGATCCCCTACGAGATCAAGTCGCTCGAGGACCTCGCCCTGCCCCCGGTGATCGGCAACTTCGCCAAGCTGCCCCGCGGCATGGTCCTGGTCACCGGCCCCACCGGATCGGGGAAGTCGACGACCCTCGCGGCAATCATCGACCTGGCCAACCGCATCCGGCACGACCACATCATGACGGTGGAGGACCCGATCGAGTTCCTGCACCGGCACAAGGCGTGCATGGTGAACCAGCGTGAGGTCGGGGAGGACACGCACTCCTTCGCGAACGCCCTCAAACACGTGCTGCGCCAGGACCCGGACATCATCCTGGTCGGCGAGATGCGCGACCTGGAGACCATTTCCGTCGCGCTCACCGCCGCGGAAACCGGGCACCTCGTCTTCGCCACCCTGCACACCCAGGACGCGGCGCAGACCATCGACCGGGTGATCGACGTCTTCCCCCCGCATCAGCAGCAGCAGGTGCGGGTGCAGCTGGCCGGCGCGTTGCAGGGGGTCGTCTCGCAAACCCTGTGCCGCACCGCGGACGGCCGGGGCCGGGTCGTCGCCACCGAGGTCATGGTGGCCACCCCGGCCATCCGCAACCTCGTCCGCGAGGGCAAGACCCACCAGGTGTACTCGGCCCTGCAGTCCGGCGCCCAGTTCGGGATGCAGACCCTGGACCAGAACCTCGCCGAACTCGTCCGCAGCCGGCGGATCAGCTACGAGCAGGGCATGGAGAAGTGCCACCACATGGAGGACTTCAACCGGCTGGTCGGCAGGAACTGATCGGTCGGCTGGAACCGATCGGTCGGCTGGAAGTGACCGGCGGCAGGAACTGAGGAGCGCAGGGCGATGGCGACGGCGACGAAGAGCTTCGAATACTCCGTGCGGGACCGCAAGGGCAAGCTCGTCAAGGGGAAGCTCGAAGCACCGACCGAGGCCGCCCTGGTACAGAAGCTGCGCGGGATGGGGTACGCGCCGGTCACCGTGAAAGAAGCCAACCAGGGGCTGAACAAGGAATTCACGATGCCCGGTGGGGGCCGGGTCAAACTCAAGGACCTCGCGGTCTCCAGCCGCCAGTTCGCCACGATGATCAACTCCGGGCTCTCCCTGCTGCGGGCCCTGTCGATCCTGTCCGACCAGACCGAGAACGCGACGCTGGGCAAGGCCTTCGGCGAGGTCCGCAACGCGGTGGAGTCCGGCCAGTCGCTGTCCGCGGCGCTCGCCGCGCACCCGAAGGTCTTCCCCCCGCTGATGGTGAACATGTGTCGGGCCGGTGAGGTCGGCGGCTTCCTCGACTCGGTGCTCCTGCAGATCGCGGAGAACTTCGAGTCCGAGGTGAAACTGCGCGCCAAGATCAAGTCGGCGATGACCTACCCGGTCGTCGTCTTCGTGATCGCCATTCTCGCCGTCGCCGGGATGCTCCTGTTCATCGTCCCGGTCTTCGCCAAGATGTTCGACGATCTCGGGGGGACCCTGCCGGCCCCGACCCGCGTGCTCGTCTTCCTCTCCGCGGCGATGCGGCTGGGGGCGCCGTTCGCCTTGGTCCTGTTCATCGTCGGTTTCGTCGTCTGGCAGCGGATCCGCTACCGGGAGAAGGTGCGCCGGATCGTCGACCCGGCCAAGTTGCGCATCCCGGTCTTCGGCAAGCTCTTCCAGAAGGTGGCGATCTCCCGGTTCAGCCGCAACCTCGGCACCATGCTGCGCTCGGGGGTGCCGATCCTGCAGAGCCTGGAAATCGTCGGGACGACCGCGGGGAACACGGTGATCTCCGATGCGGTGAAGTCCGTCGAGGAGAGCGTGCGCCGCGGGGAGTCGCTGGCCGGGCCGCTGGCCGAACACAAGGTGTTCCCCCCGATGGTGGTGCAGATGCTCGCCGTCGGGGAGGACACCGGCGCCATCGACACGATGCTGGACAAGATCTCCGACTTCTACGACGCCGAGGTCGAGGCCACCACCGAGGCGCTGACCAGCCTCATCGAACCGCTGATGATCGCCTTCCTGGGCGGAATCATCGGCGCCATGATCATTGCCCTCTACATGCCGATCTTCTCCGTGTTCAACCTCATCAGCTGACCCTGCGGGAAACCGGGCGGTTCACCCGGGAACGAGGGGTGTCACAGCATCGTCACCGCCGGTTACTCATCTCCCTGGGGTTGCGGCAAACGGGCGGGCGAACGGGCGGATCCGGCGCTGATCCGCGGTGGCGCACTCAAGATCCGCATCCCGGAGTCGATATCTGAATCTGTCATCGGAGCGCGTCCGGGACGGATGAAGACGGGCGGCTCGGAGCCAATAGAAGGGGAGCATGATGCTCGCTCGCATCCACAAGTCGATGGACGAGAAGGATCACGGGTTCACCCTGATCGAGTTGCTCGTCGTCATGATCATCATCGGGATCCTGGCCGCGATCGCCATTCCGGTCTTCCTCAACCAGCGGGCCAAGGCCCGGGACACCGCGGTCAAGGCCGACGTGTCCACCGTGGGTAAGGAACTCGCGACGTACTTCGTCGACAACACCGGGGTCCCGGCATTCGCCCTGGCCGGCGGCCGGTACACGCTGGCTGGCAACGACATCGGCCCGGCGAGCAGCGGGGTCAGCATCGATGCCTCGACGAACATCGTCGACTCCACACACTGGTGTGTCTCGCTGACCAACCCCGCCGGCTCCACCGACACCTTCAAGTACTCGGCCCGGGCCGGACTGGGCTCTGGCGCCTGCGCCGCCGCTGACGTGGCCTGACCCTCACCCCAGAGGGCGGTGGAGGCGGCGCGGAGTCGCCTCCACCGTCCTCGCGGTCGGCAAGCCGGTACGGCAGGCCGGCGCAGCAGGGCCGGCAGAGAAGGAGTCGGCACGGTGCGGAAAGGGGCGGTCACGGTGACGGGTCCGCGGAGGCGGCGGCAGGATCACGGGTTCACCCTGATCGAGTTGCTCGTCGTGATGATCATCATCGGGATCCTGGCCGCGATCGCCGTGCCGATCTTCCTCAACCAGCGGGCCAAGGCCCAGGACTCGGCCACCCAGTCCGACGTCTCCCGGATCGGCAAGGAGATCGCCACCTACTACGTTGACGGCACCGGCCCGGTCGTCCTCGCCTACACGGCCCCCGCGGGCGGGAATCCCGCGACGATCGCCGTCACCGACGCCGGGGGGTACACCAGCGGTGCGCTCCCGCTGAGCCCGAGCACCGTCAGCCCGGCCGCCGGCGCGTCGGCCCACCTGGACAGCGCCACCACCTGGTGCGTCGCGCTGGTCAACCCTTCCGGGGCGCAGCAGTCGTACCGCTACTCCGCGGATCGGGGACTGCAGCGAGGTGTGTGTTGAGACGGCCACCGGCCCGGACCCGACGCTCCGACGACACCGGGTTCACCCTGACCGAGACGATGATCTCGCTGTTCGTCGTCGCCGTCATGCTGCTCGGACTGGTGTACGCGCAGAGCGCGGCCACCCTGTCGATCGCCCGGGCGAAACAGC
>JARRQM010000254.1:0-4430 GCA_037381765.1 Kineosporiaceae bacterium | reverse complement strand
CGCCCCCGATCCTGGGGCCGCTCCTGCCGCATCCTCCGCCGCGCCCCCCACCGCGGTGGCCGGACCGACTTCCGGGCCGATCTTCGGAGTACCGGCATCCGGGCAGCCCGGGGCCGGACCGGAAGCGGGGGTAGCACGGCCGTCCACCGGTTCGGCGACCACGGTCGTCCGGCGGCGGGCCAGTGACATGCTGTCGAAGGCGCTCGCCGTCCTCGCCTGGCCAGCACTCGGACTCGGCCTCAACCTCTCCGAGAACCACCAGCTGTCGCTGTTCCGGCACGTCCCGGCCTGGTCCGTGTTCGCCGTCCTGAGCCTGGTCTTCGTCGGCGTGGCGGCGCTCGCCGCACCGGCGACCGGACCCAAACGGTACTGGCGGCTCGGTGCGGGGGGCGCCGCCGGACTCGTCGCGTTCTGGGTGCTGCTCGTCCTGCCCGGGGTCGACAGCAACGCCGGGTTCTCCCTGAGCCTGGCCACCGCGGCGGCCTGCGGCGCGGTGTGGTGGGGACTGCCGGTCCGGGGAAGCTCCCCCGGACCGGCACGTGCCGCCGTACCTGCGCCAGATAGACAGGCGCAGATACGCCGGCGCCGGATTGAGGGGTAGCCTCCCCCGACGTGGACGCGACAACCCGACCTGACCCTGACCGTCCCCGTGTCGCCGTCATCTTCGGCGGTCGTTCCGGGGAACACTCCATCAGCTGTGTGACCGCGGCCGGTGTGCTGCGGGCGATCGACCGCACCGCCTACGACGTCGTCCCTGTCGGGATCACCGAGACGGGGCGGTGGGTTCTCGCCGCCGACGACCCGTCCCGCTGGGAGCTGCAGGGGGAGGAACTCCCGACCGTCACCCCCGACGAGGGCTCCGGCGTCGTCATGCCGCTGGAGGTCGGGGTGCACGAACTCACCGTCCTGGAACCGGGGGAGTTCCCCCGTGCCCTGGCGGGGATCGACGTCGTGCTCCCTCTGCTGCACGGTCCGTTCGGTGAGGACGGCACCGTGCAGGGGCTACTCGAACTGGCCGACCTGCGCTACGTCGGATCCGGCGTGCTCGCCAGCGCGCTCAGCATGGACAAGCACTACATGAAGGTGGTGCTCGACGCCGCGGGGATCCCGGTGGGGGAGCACGTGCTCGTCACCGCCCGGCGGTGGGAACGCCAGCGCGAGGCGGTGTACGCCGACGTCGAGGAACTCGGGTACCCGGTGTTCGTCAAACCTGCCCGGGCCGGATCCAGCCTCGGGATCAGCAAGGTGAAGGGCCCCGCCGACCTTGAGGCCGCGATCGAGGAGGCCCGTCAACACGACCCGAAAGTCGTCGTCGAGGCGACGGTGATCGGGCGGGAGGTCGAGTGCGCGGTGCTCGAATCCCTCGACGGTTCGGCTCCGGCGACGAGCCTGCCGGGGGAGATCGTGGTCCGCGGCGGACATGAGTTCTACGACTTCCGGGCCAAGTACCTGGACGAGTCCTCCGTCGACCTGGTCTGCCCGGCCGACCTGCCGGAGGACGTGGTGCACCGGATCCGGGAACTGGCCGCCCGCACCTTCGAGGTGCTCGACTGCGAGGGACTCGCCCGGGTCGACTTCTTCGTCCGCCCCGACGGCTCCGTCGTGGTCAACGAGATCAACACTATGCCCGGGTTCACCCCGGTGTCGATGTACCCGCGAATGTGGCAGGAGACCGGGCTGTCCTACCCGGAACTCGTCGACCGGCTCATCCGACTCGCACTGGCCCGGCGCACCGGGCTGCGCTGATCCACCGGGCTGCGGCGCCCCGGGGCCACCGGATCGTTCCCGAACCGGTGGCCCCCGCGGGCGGCGTTCCGAGCGCGCTCAGGCGTTCCGGTCGCGTTCAGATGTGTACGACGGTGCAGGTGAGCGTCCGGGTGATGCCCTGGACGTCCTGCACCCGGGCGATCACCAGCTGGCCGAGTTCATCGACGTTGCTCGCCTCGACCCGGGCGATGACGTCGTAGGGACCGGTCACATCCTCCGCCAGGGTCACCCCGGACACCTGGCCGATCTCCCGGGCCACTTCGGCCGACCTGCCCACCTCGGTCTGGATGAGGATGTAGGCCTGCACCACCACGAGGGGTCCTCCTGTCGTCCGGGGTGTGGATCCGGTATCGCTCGGCCCCGGGTACGGCGGTCCGGCGAGGTCCGGAGGCGACACGCTACCGTGTCGGAACCGCGGCCGGGCAGCGGCCCACGCCAAAGAAACCCCGGTCAGGATCCGGGACCGGGAGGAGACGGCGTGGCGGACGTCACCGACAGCGCCGAGGCCGGTGCCGGTGGGCCGGAAACGATCTCCGACCTGGGCGAGGACCGGCTCGTCGACTCCCTGCTGCGGCACGTGCGCGGACCCGGTGGATCCGGGGGACCGGGAGGTGCCGGGCGGGTGCTCGTCGGCCCCGGCGACGACGCCGCGGTCCTCACCCTCCCCGGCGCGCTCGTCGTGTCCACCGACACCCTCGCCCAGGGGTACGACTTCCGCACCGACTGGTCCTCCGCGGCCGAGGTCGGGGTGAAACTCGCCGCGCAGTCGCTCGCCGACGTCGCCGCGATGGGGGCCCGCCCGGTGGGGCTGCTGATCAGTCTCGCCGCCCCCGCGGACCTGCCCGCCGGATGGGCGCGGGAGTTGGCCGACGGGATAGCCGAGGAATGCGCCCGGGCCGGTGCCCGGGTGGTCGGCGGTGATCTGTCCCCCGCCGACCACGTCGTGCTCACCGGAACCGCCCTGGGGGTGCTCCCCGGCGGCGGGGCCGCGGTGCTCCGCTCCGGTGCCCGTCCCGGGGATGTCGTCGCCCTGGCCGGGCGGACCGGACCGTCCGCGGCGGGACTGGCCCTGCTCTCTGCCGGGATCCGGGACGGCGCCGGGTGGGTTCCGCTGCTCCGGGCGCACCGGGCACCCCGGCCGGACTATCCCGCGGGGGTTGCGGCGGCGGAGCACGGTGCGACGGCCCTGATCGACACGAGTGACGGGTTGCTCCGGGACGCCGGAAGGATCGCGGTGGCCTCCGGTGCGCTCCTCGACCTCGACCCCGCCGCGCTCACCCCCGCCCCCGACCTCGTCGCGGCGGCCCGGACGGTGCGGTCCGAGGGCGCTCCCGCCGGGTCCGTGGACGCTTCTGCCGAGCCCACGGATGGCCTGCGGCGACCCGCGGATCTGGCTGCCGAATGGGTGCTCACCGGGGGTGAGGACCACGCCCTGCTCGCCTGCTTCCCCCCGGACGCGGTGCTCCCCCCGGGGTTCCGCCCGATCGGCGTGGTCCGGGAACCGGGGACGCAACGGCCCGGGGCCCTCGTCGGCGGGCGCCCGCACGGCGGGCCGGGAGGCTGGGTCGCCTTCGGCTGACCGGCCCCGACCCCCGGCCCCGACTCCGACCCCCGATCGACGCTCGGTCCCGGGCTCGGCCCCGGATCGGGCCCGACCCTCGGCCGGCGCCCGGACGCGCGTAGGGCCGGTCCCCGGGAACGGGACCGGCCCTACCAAGCGCGGGGCGGTGAGGTCAGCGGGTGACCTTCCCCGCCTTCATGCACGAGGTGCAGACATTGAGCCGCTTCGGGGTTCCCCCCACCACGGTGCGCACCCGCTGGATGTTCGGGTTCCAGCGGCGCTTCGTGCGGCGGTGGGAGTGCGAGATGCTATGACCGAAGCCCGGCCCCTTGCCGCAGACGTCGCAGGTGGCAGCCACGGGTCGTTCTCCTGACGGTCTCGGACGGACATGTCGGACAGGCGCGGACACCTGGTCCGCCCAGCTCCCCGGGCGAGGTCCGCCCGGGCCCGGTCTTCGGGCAACCACGCAAGGGTAGCTGACACCCGCACCGCCCCCAAACCGGGCTCGCGGCACTACCCTGCCGGGGGAGGTGAGCGCCCGTGCTCGAGGCACTCGATGCGAGAGCCACGCGCCACTGGGCGCTGTCTACCCTGTCGGCGCTCGGACGCGCGCGCGAGGAAATCGATGCCCTGAACGTCTTCCCGGTACCCGACGGGGACACCGGAACGAACCTGTACCTCACCGTGGAGGCCGCGGTCCAGGCCGTGCAGGAACTCCCCGGGGACGCCGAGCTCCGGGCCGTCGCCGAAGCCTTCGCCCGGGGCGCGCTGCTCGGCGCGCGCGGGAATTCCGGGATCATCTCCGCCCAGCTGCTCCGGGGCTGGGCGGATGTCCTGGCCGAACGCGGTGTGCTGGACGCCGACGCGGTGCGGGAGGCCTTCGCCCGGGGCGACGCCCAGGCCTGGGCGGCGGTGAACCGGCCGGTCGAGGGGACGATCCTGACGGTGAGTCGGGCGGCGTCACAGGCGGCGTCCGCCGCCGCGGGACGGCTGGCCGATGTCGCCTCGGCCGCTGTCCGGGCCGCCCGCATCGCGCTGGAACGCACCCCGGAACAACTTGAGGTGCTGCGCCGGTCCGGGGTTGTCGACGCGGGCGGCCGGG
>JARRQM010000253.1:0-3927 GCA_037381765.1 Kineosporiaceae bacterium | reverse complement strand
GTTCGGACAGGTCCGGGACGGGGACGACGACCCGCAGGTCGAATTCCTTCGTCGACGGTGGGGCGACGACGTCGACGGTGGCCCCGCCCGCCCCGCCGAGCCAGCGGGCAACCCGTTCCGGCGGGCGCACCGTGGCGGACAGTCCGACCCTCCGGGCGGGGTGGGCGAGCAGGTCGTCCAGCCGTTCCAGGCTGAGGGCGAGGTGGGCGCCCCGTTTGGTGCCGGCGAGGACGTGTACCTCGTCGACGATCACCGTGTGCACCCCGCGCAGGGAATCCCGGGCCCGGGAGGTGAGTAGGAGGAACAGCGACTCGGGGGTGGTGATGAGGATGTCGGCCGGGTCACGGAGGAAGGCACGGCGGTCCCGGGCCGGGGTGTCCCCGGTGCGGACGGCCACCCGCAAGTCCGGTTCCGGCAGGCCGAGCCGGGCCGCTTCGCGGCGGATCCCGGTGAGCGGGGCGCGCAGGTTCCGTTCGACGTCGGCGGCGAGTGCCTTGAGCGGGGAGACGTAGAGCACCCGGCAGCGCCGTTCGGGGTCCTCGGGGCGGGGGGAGGCCGCGGTCCGGTCCAGGGCCCAGAGGAAGGCGGCGAGGGTCTTGCCGGAGCCGGTGGGGGCGATGACGAGGGCGTTCCGGTCTGCGGCGACGGCCCGCCAGGCCCCCTCCTGGGCGGGGGTCGGCGCGGGGAACACCGCGCGGAACCAGGTGCGGGTGGCGGGGGAGAACCGGTCGAGTACGTCGTCGCCGGCCCGGGGACCGCCCCTGCTGCTGTCGCCGTCGCCGTCGCCGGTGCTGCTGCCGCTGCCGTCGCCGCTACCGCTGCTGCTGCTGTCGCTGCTGCCGCCGGACATGGTCCCGATTCTCGCCCCCGGCACCGACCGTTCGCGCCCGCAGCGCCGCAGATCGGCCGGGCGCCGCGCAGCGTCGAAGCGGAGTCCGAAGACACGCTCTGAGATGCTCCCCGGGTGCGGATGAGCGAATTTTCGGACATGGTCGACAGCGAGTTCGGCTCAGCCCAGGGGCGTGCGCTGCTCCGCGACCATGTCCTCGGTGTCCTCGGCCATCGGACCCCCGAGCAGGCCCTGCTGGCCGGCGTGGACCCGCGCGCGGTGTGGTGGGCGCTGTGCGAGGACCTCCAGGTTCCCCCGGAGCGTCGGTGGGGTCCGGAGGATCCGCCCCGCTGACTCCCGGACCGGCGTGACGGGAAACGGATGGTTCCGGCAGGTTGGTCCGTCACGTTATGGTCTGTACGAGTGAGCAAGGGGGCACGGTGAGTTCCACATCAACGAAGGGCGCTCCGGGAACCGGGGCAGGAGCCCCGGCACGGTCAGCTGGGCGGGTGCGCCCCGAGGCCAAGGAGGACCCGGATCGACCTTCCCCGACCCCGGTTCTCATCCGGGGCCGGGGATTGCGCAAGACATTCGACGACTTCACCGCTGTCGCCGGGGTCGACTTCGACGTCCACCGGGGTGAGGCCTTCGGTTTCCTCGGCCCGAACGGTGCGGGGAAGTCCTCGACGATGCGGATGATCGGCTGCGTGTCTCCGGTGAGTGCGGGGAAGCTGAGCATCCTCGGGCTCGATCCGCGGACCGACGGGCCCCGGATCCGGGCCCGGCTCGGCGTGGTGCCCCAGCGGGACACCCTCGATGAGGAACTCACCGTCCGGGAGAACCTGCTCATCTACGCCCGCTACTTCGGCATCCCCCGCGCGGTGGCTGCGGCCCGGGCCGAGGAACTCCTCCGGTTCGCCCATCTCACCGAGCGGGCCGACAGCCGGGTGGAGCCGTTGTCCGGCGGGATGAAGCGCCGCCTGACGATCGCCCGGGCACTGGTCAACGAACCCGACATCTTGCTGCTGGACGAGCCGACCACGGGGCTGGACCCGCAGGCCCGGCACATGCTGTGGGATCGGCTCTTCCGGCTCAAACGCCAGGGGGTCACGCTCGTGCTCACCACGCACTACATGGATGAGGCCGAGCAGCTGTGCGACCGGCTGGTGGTGATGGACGGCGGGTCGATCGCCGCCGAGGGAACGCCCCGGCAGCTGATCGACCGGTTCAGTACCCGGGAGGTCCTGGAGTTGCGGTTCGCCGCCGACGACCACAGTCCGTACGCCGCCGTGGTGCAGGATCTCGCCGACCGGGTCGAGGTGCTGCCCGACCGGCTGCTGCTCTACACCGACGGCGGCGACGAGGCCGCGGCCGCGGTACATGCCCGGGGTCTGACCCCGCTGTCCGCCCTGGTCCGCCGGTCCACCCTGGAGGACGTCTTCCTCCGGCTCACCGGCCGGCGGTTGGTGGACTGACCCGTGTCCGTCAGCGACCGGTTCACCTCGGGCACCCCGATCGGACCTCGTGTCGACCGCGGCGCCGGGGCACTGCGGGTGCTGTCCTACTGGGCCACCGTGTACCGCCGGACCTGGCGCGGCAGCGTCGTCTCCGGGTTCGGCGCCCCGCTGCTCTACCTCGGGTCGTTGGGGTTCGGGCTCGGCACCCTGATGCCCGGAGGTGTCGCGGGGGTGCCCTACGTGCTGTTCGTCGCCCCGGGGGTGCTCACCGCGACCGCGATGCAGACCGCCGTGGGGGAGTCCACCTACCCGGTGATGGCGGCGATCAAGTGGCAACGGCAATACCACGCGATGCTCGCCTCACCGGTCCGGATCACCGACATCGTGCTCGGTCACCTGCTGTTCATCCTGCTCCGGAGCGCCGTGGTGAGCGGGACCTTCCTCCTCGTCGGGGCGGCGCTCGGGGCCTTCCGCTCGCCGTGGGTGATCCTCGCCCTGCCGGTCGCGGTGCTCAGCTCGGCGGCCCACGCGGCCCCGGTGATGGCGTTCTCCGCACATCAGGAGGATGACGGCGGGTTCAACCTGCTGTACCGCTTGGGGGCGATCCCGATGTTCCTCTTCGCGGGGACGTTCTTCCCGATCAGCCAGTTGCCGGTGGCCGCCCAGTGGCTGGCCCGGGCCACCCCGCTGTGGCACGCCACCCAGGTCGCCCGGGATCTCGCGCTCGGACATCCGGACGCCGGGTCGGCGGCGGCACATCTGGGGTACCTGCTGCTGTGGGCGGTGGTCGGGTTCGCCGCCGCGGTGCACTACTTCCGTCGGCGGTTGCGCACGTGAGCGCCCCCGTACCGGCCGGTCCCGGTCCCCGCGCCGGGGTGCGGCTGCCCCTGCTCCTCCCCGTCCCGGCCGGGGCGGGGATGGCCCGTGCCCTGATGTTCCGCAACCTCGTCGCCTGGAAACACGCCTGGGCGACCCTGGTGAGCGGATTCTTCGAACCGGTCTTCTACCTGTTCGCGCTGGGTATCGGGATCGGCGGGCTGGTCGGGTCGGTGCGGGTCGGGGAGGAGACGGTGTCCTACGCCGCTTTCGTCGCCCCCGCGCTGCTCGCCTCCTCGGCGATGAACGGGGCGGTTTTCGACACCACCGGGAATGTGTTCTTCAAACTGCACTACGCGCGGGTGTACGACTCGGTGCTGAGTACCCCGTGGGGGCCGCGCGACGTCGCGGTCGGCGAGATCTCCTGGGCGCTGATCCGCGGGACCGGCTACGCCGCGGCCTTCCTCGTCGTCATGGTGCTCACCGGGGTGGTGCACAGCGGTTGGGCGGTGTTCACCCTGCCCGCGGCGGTGCTCATCGGGTTCGCCTTCGCCGGGCTCGGGATGGCCGCGACCACGTACATGCGGACCTGGCAGGACTTTGAACTCGTGCAGCTCGCGGTACTGCCGATGTTCCTGTTCTCGGCGACCTTCTACCCGTTGGACACCTACCCGGCGGCCTTGCGCTGGCTGGTCGAGACCATGCCGCTGTACCACGGTGTGGCTCTGGTCCGGGATCTCACCCTGGGCTGTCCCGGGCCGAACACCCTCGGCCACGCCGGCTACCTGCTGCTGCTCGGGTTCGTCGGGATGGTGCTCGCCGCGC
>JARRQM010000252.1:0-5287 GCA_037381765.1 Kineosporiaceae bacterium | reverse complement strand
GATCGATTCGACGTCCTCGCTGCCGAAGGAGCCGGGAACCACGGGGATGTCGTTGGCCGCGTTGCCGAACTCGAAGTCGAGCGCCGCGACTCCGGGGGTTGTCGTCCCGACCGGAGTGATCTTGAGCGCCGCGGTGATGTCGTCGCAGATGCCGGTGATGCACACGATCCGCTCCGGGACTTTGGCCAGCGTGACCTTTTCGCCATGTGGTCCGGTCGCGGTGAGCGCGGGGACGACCTTGGTTGCCCGTGGCGCTGTCGTTGTTGTGGCAGACGAGTTCGCGACGGACGTGCCGGACGCCCCGTCGGACGCGGTGCTGCCGCTACAGCCGGACAGTGCGCTCGCCACGGCGAGCGCGGCGATGGCAGAGCGGGCTCCGAAGCGCATGCTTCGTCTCCTGTTCGATGAGTGTTTAACGATAATGAAAATCGTTCTCAACAGTACTACGGGCCTCACCCCTGCAGATGGGCCGCATCGAGCCCGGGTGATACTGCGACGGCACTGCCTTCGAACCGCCCCTGCCCCGCCCCCGCCGCCTCGGCTACCGACCCACGTTCCTAGCCCGCCGCCACCAGCCGCCACCCCTGAGCCTGTTCTCTCCGGGCACAGAAGTCCTGGTAGATGCCGGGGATTCCGCGCAGGCTCGCGTGGGTCCCGCGCTGGGCCACCGTGCCGTCCCGGTCGAGCACGACGATCTGGTCGGCGTGCTCGATGGTGCTCAGCTTGTGCGCGATGACCAGGACGGTCGACGTGGAGCGCAGGTTCTCGAAGGCCGTGGTCAGGTGGTCCTCGTTCTCGGCGTCCAGGGCGGAGGTGGCCTCGTCGATAATGACGATGGGGGCGTGCTTGACCAACGCGCGCGCAACCGAGACCCGTTGGCGCTCACCTCCGGACAGCCGCGTGCCGCCCTCGCCGACCCGGGTGGCCCAACCGTCCGGCAGCCGCCGGACGATCTCGCTGACGCCCGCGGTTTCGGCGGCGGCCAGGACTTCCTCGTCGCTGGCAGAGGGGTTACCGACCCGGATGTTGGCCAGCAGGGTGTCGTCGAAGAGGTACACGCCTTGGAACACGAGGGACACCTGGCCCATCAGGTCCGCCAGGGTCAGGTCGCGGGTCGACTGCCCGCCGATCCGGACGTCGCCTTCCCACGGGTCGTAGAACCGACTGACCAGGCGGGCGACCGTGGTTTTACCCGACCCGGACGGGCCGACGAGCGCCGTCATCGTCTGCGGCGGGACCTCGAAGCTCACGTCCCGCAGCACGGGGTTCCCCTCGTGGTAGCCGAAGGTGACCCGGTCCAGTTGCACCGATGAGCTTTCCGGGGCTGCGGCTGAACGTGCAGGTTCGGGCATGCTGTCGGCGTCGAGGACCTCGCCGATGGGGCCGAGCACCTGCGAGAGCACGAACATGCCGACGACGGACTCGCCGATCGTGGTGATGACCGGACTCAGTCGCAGGGCGACGCCGATGAACGCGACGGCCGCCAGCGGGGCCACGGCTCCGTCGATGGCCAGTGCGCCGGTGATCAGGACGAGAGCGACGACGATCGTCTGGGAGATCATCCCGAGGACGGCGACCAGCCCCGTCTCCGCCCACAGTGCCCGCCGCGCCGCCGAGCTCTCCGCCGCCAGGGTGGCGGACAGGTGCGGGGGCTGCGTGGAGCGGCCCGCCGAGCGGAGCGCGCGTTGGGCACCGGCGAACTCCACCATCCGGGAGGCGAGGTCGTCCTTGTACCGGTTGTGCCAGTGGGCCACCCGGCTTTCCAGCCGCGAGACCAGCCAGACGACGACGACGTACACCGGCACTGCCACGGTGAACGCCAACCCCAGGGTCGGCTGCCATAGCCACAATCCGACCGTGAGGGTCAGCAGCTGGGCCGAGTTGGCCACGACCTTGGCGGTCATGTGGGCCAGGGCCTGGCCGAGTTCCATCATCCCGGAGGTCAGCGCCCGGGAGTACCGGCCGGACTCAACGGCTGAGTACCACCCGAGTGGCAGTGCCGCCAGCTTGTCGCCGACGACCTTGTGCACGTTGCGCATCACGTCCATGGCCGAGCGGTAGCTGGTTCCGGCGATGACGTAGCCGAGAAGGAACCCGAGTGCGGCCAGTACGAGGAGCACGCTCACCCAGCCGCCCGGGCTCAGGCCGAACGCCGCCCGTCCGGTCGCCAGGGCCGAAGCTCCGGCCAGCAGGGTCAGCAGGGCGAGTCCCTCGAGGACCCCGCTGATCGCCGACCAGGCCAGCAACCCGGTCAGGGCCGCCCGGCCGCCGGGGGTGAGTAGGCGCCGGTACTGCGGGATCATCGCGAAGATCGACAGACGGTCGTTCACTGCGGGGCCTCCAGTTCCTTTTCCGCGGCGGTCTGGGCCCAGATCCGCCGGTAGACCGGATGGTCGACGACCTCGTCGTGGGTGCCGACGGCAACCACCCGTCCGCCGTCGAGGACAACGATCTGGTCGGCGCCGAGTACCGACGCCGGCCGGTGGGCGATCACCAGCACGGTCCTGTCGGCCACCAGGCGGGCCAGGGCCTGTTGGATGTCGGCCTCACTGTCGGGGTCGACCATGGCGGTGGCCTCGTCCAACAGCAGCACCGGGCGGTCGGCGAGGATGGCGCGGGCGATCGTCACGCGCTGTTGTTGACCCCCGGACAGGTTCGTGTCCGCTCCGATGACGGTGTCGTACCCGTGTTCGAGCCGGATGATCTCGTCGTGGATCCGGGCGTCGACCGCCGCTTGGTGCATCTCGTCGTCGGTGGCCTGTGGGCGGGCCAGACGGATGTTGTCCGCCACGCTGGCCATCACCAGTTGCGGGTCCTGCAATACGAACCCGACCTGGGCGTACAGGTCGGCCTCGGCGAGTTCGCGGATGTCGACGCCACCGATGCGTACGGTCCCCGCGTCGGGGTCGTGGAACCGGGCGACCAAGGTCGCCAGAGTCGACTTACCCGACCCGGACGGCCCCACCAGCGCGGTCACCGACCGGGCGGGCAGGGTCAACGACACCTCGCGCAGGGCCGCGGTTTCGCCGTAGCTGAAGCTGACGTTGTCGAAGGTCACGTCCGTGCCCTCGGGCAGGCGGCTGCTGACCGCCGGGGCGTCGAGCTGCTCGCAGTCGAGGATGCGCTTGATCCGCACCGCGGCTGCTTCGGCGAGCTGCCGCCCCCAGGCCTGGTTGCCGAGGGTTTCGACGGCGTTCGGGATCATCAGCGCGATGAGGCTGACGGCGACGATCTCGGTGGGGGTGGCCCACCCGCCGCCGGCCAGGACGACCCCGCCGCCGAAGGTCACGAGCATGACGACGGGTGCCGCGATGATCGCCTGGGTCACTGCGGAGGCACGCAACATGGGTTTGACCCAGGCGTAGTAGAAGTCGTTGGCCTCGTCGGCCTGGCGCGCGTACCGGGCGTGTGCCTTGCCGACGATGCCGAAGGCCTTGACCACGGTGATGCCGTCGATGAACTCGACGATGGTCCCGGAGAGTCGTTCGAAACGGGCGTCGAGCTGGAGCATCTTCTCGCCCATCCCGCGCATCATCACGGCGAAGACGGCCGCGTAGGCCAGCGGGATGAGGACGGCCAGCAGGCCCAGCCGCCAGTCCAGGACGAACGCGTAGCCGGCCAGCGCCACGGGCATGACGATGGCCACCGTCTGGTCGACCGGCTTGTGTGCGACGAGCACGTGCAGGTTGGTCACGTCCTCCTGCAGGGTTTTTCGCACAGGTGGGTGACCATCAACGCGACGACGTAGACGAGGACCCGAGCGCCGAACGCGCCCAGTAGCAGCAGGAGTAGCCGGTTCACCTGCGCGGGGTCCGGGGTCGCGCCGGTGTCGGCCGCTGTGACCAGGATCCCGCCGAGTTCGACGAGCACGATGAACGGCACGACGCCGAGGATCCCCACGACGACGGCGAGCACCGTGCCGAAGGCGAGTTGGGCCCGCACCGGGGCGATGATGTCGGCCAGGGCGGCGCGGCCGGCCGCTCGATCGGGCGCGGTCGGTTCCGGCACGGACTCCACGGTGTCGGTGCCCGCCGGCAGCTCAGTGAGGGTCTGCGTCATGGCTGCTCCTGGGGAGGTCGGAGATCTGGACGTCGTTGGGCCCACCGGCTTCCGGTGCCGACAGCCGCACGACGCGGTCGGCGCAGTCGGCGATGAACTCCAGGTCGTGGCTGACGACCAGGACGGCCGCTCCTCGTGCGGCGAGGTCACGGACCAGGGCGCTGACGGCCTGCATGTGCCGGTAGTCCACCCCGGAGGTCGGCTCGTCGAAGACCACGAGCGTTGCGTCGGCGGCCAGTGCCGAGGCCACGACGAGGCGTTGTTTCTGGCCTCCCGACAACGACATGGGGTGCCGGTCGGCGACCCCGTCCAGGTCCAACCTCTCCAGCACAGCCAGGGGATCGACATCGGTGCGGTGCCCCCGGCCGGTGGTCACCTCGGCCAGGACGGTCTCGGCGAACAGCTGCCGGTGCACGTCCTGCATGACCAGGAAGCTGCGGGTCCGGCGTTCGGCGCCGCGTGCGGGGGTACCGCCGAACAGCACCGACCCGGACCGCGGGGTCGCCAAGCCGGTGAGGACCCGGCACAGGGTCGACTTGCCGGCGCCGTTGTCCCCGGTCAGGGCGGTGACGGTGCCGCCGGGGAAGGCCAGGTCGGGGATGTTCAGCACCAGCCGTTCGCCGTAGCGGAACTGCAGGTCACGTACGGCCACGGTGTTGTGGGCGGCCGGGTCCGGTGGCGCGGCGGTCCGCGGCGCGGAGCCGTCGGCCGCCCACCCTGCCGACGCCGGGTGGGGCGGCGGCGGCAGGGTGGGAGGGGACAGCGTCCGCCAGCCGTGCGCCGGGTGGCGCGGCGGCGGCAGGGTGGGAGGGGACAGTGTCCGCCAGCCGTGCTCTCGGCGGAACTGGTCCGAGTTGGCGTAGAACTCTTCGGCCTCCCAGATCCGTGCGATGCGGCCGTGGGCCATCGTCACGACGGTGTCCACGAGGCCGCGCAGGAAGTACAGCCGGTGCTCGGCCACGACGAGGGTGGCTCCGTCGGCTCGCATCTCCCGCATGATCTGGGTGAGGGCGTCGATGGCGCGTGGAGACAGGTTGGACGTCGGCTCGTCGAACAGGTAGACGTCCCCGGTGCCGGCCAGAGCGGTGGCGCATGCGACGGCCTGCAGTTCGCCACCGGACATCGACCGCAGGGACCGGTCCAGCCAGCCGCCGATACCGACCCGGTCGGCAGCGACTTGGACCGCCGCGAGGATCTCCTCGCGTGATTGGCCGGCTTGCTGCCGTGC
>JARRQM010000251.1:0-3932 GCA_037381765.1 Kineosporiaceae bacterium | reverse complement strand
GTCGTAGATGTCGGCGAAGTCCCGGCCCCGCACGATCATCTTCTGGTACACGGAGTAGTAGTGCTTGGGCCTGCCGGTGACCGTCGCCTTGATCTTCGACGCCCGCAGGTCCGCACTCACCTGCTCACGTACCTGGGCCAGGTAGTCCTCCCGGGCCGGGGCCCGTTCGGCGACCAACCGCACGATCTCGTCGTAGACCTTCGGGTACAAGGTGGCGAAGGACAGGTCCTCCAGCTCCCACTTGATCGTGTTCATCCCGAGCCGGTGCGCGAGCGGGGCGTAGATCTCCAGGGTCTCCCGGGCCTTGCGTTCCGCCGAGGTGGCCGGGACGTACCGCCAGGTGCGGGCGTTGTGCAGCCGGTCGGCGAGTTTGATCACCAGCACCCGGATGTCCCGGGCCATCGCGACAACCATCTTGCGCACGGTCTCCGCCTGCGCCGCATCCCCGTAGGTGACCTTGTCGAGTTTGGTCACCCCGTCGACGAGCTTGGCGATTTCGTCGCCGAACTCCGAGGCCAGGGTCTGCAAGGTGTAGGTGGTGTCCTCGACCGTGTCGTGCAGCAGTGCGGCGGCGAGGGTCGGCGGGGTCATCCCGAGTTCGGCGAGGATCGACGACACCGCGACCGGGTGGGTGATGAACGGGTCGCCGCTCTTGCGCTTCTGCCCGGCGTGGGCCCGTGCCGCCACCTCGAAAGCCCGTTCCAGCATCGCCAGATCGGCCTTCGGGTGGGTCGCCCGCACCGTCCGCAGCAGCGGTTCCAGCAACGGCGACGTGGTCGAGCCACGGCTCGCACCGAACCGGGCGATCCGGGACAGTACCCGGGTCGTCCCGACCAGCCCCTCCGACGGGGAGGACTGCCGGTGCCGGGCATTCGACGGTGCCACCGCGGGCACCGCGGCAGCCGCCGGGGCCGGCTCGGTGTCACTCAGCACGGCTGCCGTCTCCGCCCCGGTCGCTGCCGGTACCGTCTCGTCCGCCACGTCACCTCCCGTGCCCTGGCCGCCTCAGAGTCTACGGCCGCTGCCCCCGTCGCACCCGAAGCGGTCGCCCCTGCCGGGCAGTTTCCTCGACCGCCCGGGGCAGGCGGGGCCGCGGGTCACACCGTGGCGAGGGACCGGATGTCCCGGCCGGCGAGCCGGCTCCGGCCGTCGAGGAAACCCAGTTCGAGCAGCACCCCGAGACCGAGCACCTGCCCACCGACCCGTTCCACGAGGTCACAGGTCGCCGAAGCGGTTCCCCCGGTCGCCAGCACATCGTCGATCACCGCCACCCGCTGCCCGGGCCGGATCGCATCGGCGTGGATCTCGATCTCGGCGGTCCCGTATTCCAAGGCATAGGCGGCCCCGACGGTCCGGTGCGGGAGCTTGCCCCGTTTCCGCACCGGGACGAACCCGACACCCAACGCGACCGCGACCGGCGCCCCGAGAATGAACCCGCGGGCCTCGATCCCGACGACCACATCGACCCCGGCCACGCGGCCGGCCGGGCCCTCGGGCAGGTCCCCGGTCGTCGCCCCACCCGGACCGGCGGGCCCGGAACCGTCCCGGAACGGTGCGGCGAGGGCCTCGACCACCGCGGCGAACACCACGGGATCGGCCAGCAGCGGGGTGATGTCCTTGAACAGGATCCCCGGAGTGGGGTAGTCGGGTACGTCCCGGATCCGGGACAGGACGGTGTCGGCGATGTCCGACCCGGGCATCGTTGTCCCCGCCCCGCTCAGCGTTTCCGCCCCGACCGGCCCCGGCCCTGCTTGCGCCGCGGCTGGACGCGCTGACCGGTGCCGCCGGGGCCAGTGCCGGCCCCGGCCCCGGCCGGTACGGACGTCCGGGAACCCGTCGACACGCCCGGGGCGAGACCCACCCGCTTCCCGGCATCCGCACCGAAACGCCCGGTCACCGCCACCGCGGACGGATCCGCTTCCCGTGCCGCAGCCTCGGCACGCTTCCGGTGCACCCGCTCCGCCTGGGCCGCCAGCTCCGGTTCCCGCTCCCGCAGGTGCACGAGCAGGGGGGTGGCGATGAAGATCGAGGAGTAGGTCCCGACCGCGATCCCGACGAACAGCGCCAGCGAGATGTCCTTCAGGGTTCCGGCACCGAGCAGGAACGACCCGATGAACAGGATCGCCCCGACCGGGAGCAGGGCGACGATCGAGGTGTTGATCGAGCGCACCAGGGTCTGGTTGACCGCCCGGTTCGCCGCCTCCCCGAAGGTCCGCCGGGTCGTCGCGAGGACATGCTCGGTGTTCTCCCGGACCTTGTCGAACACCACGACGGTGTCGTACAGGGAGTACCCGAGGATGGTGAGGAAACCGATCACCGAGGCGGGGGTCACCTCGAAACCGACGATCGCGTACACCCCGACGGTGATGACGAGGTCGTGGGCGAGCGCGACGAGCGCGGCAACCGCCATCTTCCAGGTACGGAAGTACAAGGTGATGACCAGGGCGACCAGGGCCAGGAAGACCCCGAGCCCGGTCAGCGCCTTGCGGGAGACGTCCTTACCCCAGCTCGGCCCGACGAACGAGGAGGTGATGTTCTCGGTGCTGACGTCGTAGTCGGCGGCGAGAGAGGTGCGCACTTTCTCCACGTCGGTGTCGGACAGCCGGTTGGTCTGGATCCGGACCCCGTCCGTGCCGACCGTGGAAACCCGCACGTCGGCCCCCGGGACCACCGAGGTGACCGCCCGCTGCCCGGTGAGTTCGCCGGTGTCCTGCACCCCGGAGACCCGGAACTCCGACCCGCCCCGGAACTCGATACCGGCGTTCAGCCCGCGCAGGGCGAGCCCGGACAAGGAGACGAGGACGACGATCGCGGCGATCGCGTACCAGCGGCGACGGTTACCGACGAAGTCGTAGCTACGCCGGCCCGAATACAGGTCGTTACCGAACTTGGCGAAACTGGGCATCAGTCGTCCTTCCCCGCGCGCCGGGACCGCCCGCCGCCGGTGACCCCGGCAGGTTCGGCACCGGACTGCTCGGACCCGTCGGGCCCGTCGAGATCGTCGGGCCCGTCAGGATCATCGGGGTCGCCGCCCTCCCCCTCCTCGTGCACGAGTTCGGCGGCCTCCGCGGCCCGCCGCTCGGCGATCGTCTGCCCGCCCCGGACCCGCCCGCGGCCGGCGTAGACCACGGTGCGCCCGAGGTGCTCCGGGTCGAAACCGGACAGTTTGTGCCCACCGCCGAAGAACGACGTCCGGGCGAGCAGGGCGACCATCGGCTTGGTGAACAGGAACACCACGACGATGTCGACCAGCGTGGTCAGGCCGAGGGTGAAGGCGAACCCGCGGACCCCGCCGACGGCGAGCAGGTAGAGCACGACGGCGGCGAGGAAGCTCACCGTGTCCGAGGCGAGGATGGTGCGCCGGGCCCGGATCCAGGCGGCCTCGACGGCCTGGCGCAGCCCCCGCCCGTCCCGTACCTCGTCACGGACCCGTTCGAAGTAGACGATGAACGAGTCGGCGGTGATGCCGATGGCGACGATGAGCCCGGCCACGCCGGCGAGGCTGAGCCGGTAGTTCTGCCGCCAGCCGAGCAGCACCACGAGACCGTAGGTCAACGCCGCGGCGATGATCAGGCTCGCCACGGTCACCGCCCCGAGGGCCCGGTACTGGAAGAGGGAGTAGATCACGACCAGGAGCAGGCCGATCAGCCCGGCGAGCATCCCGCGCTGCAACTGTTCGCCGCCGAGCGTGGCGGAGATCTGTTCCTCGGTCTGCACGGTGAAGGAGATCGGCAGGGCGCCGAACTTCAACTGGTTGGCCAGGGTCTGCGCCTCGTCCTGGGTGAACCCGCCGGTGATCTGTGCCTGGCCACCGACGATGGCCTCATTCGTCGTCGGTGCGGAGATCACCAGACCGTCCAGGACGATGGCGAACCGGTTCTGCGAGTCCGGGAGCGCGACCAGCCGGGTGGTGACATCGGCGAACTTCTTCC
>JARRQM010000250.1:2271-6206 GCA_037381765.1 Kineosporiaceae bacterium | reverse complement strand
GGGCCCGGAACATGCCGGCACCGTGCACGCTCTTGCACGGTGTCAGGAGGAGACAGCCGGAAATCCGTTGTCTCCCAAGGAGTCCACGCGCTCTGCGCAATATGGAGTCGGCGAGTTCGACATCCACGTGCGTGCAGTAGCCGTTCACCACCAGACGACGGGATCGCTTCCTGCGAGGGGTTCGAGATGCCATCACGGTCGACGAGGGTAGGCGCGTGGATATTGCTTGACGATGCGCCCCCGCATTGACCACGATGCGGGAAGTTGAGGGAGAAACCTCCTCCGTACGGTTACGCACGGTAGTCAATCCGTGGTGATGGCCCTGGCGTGCGGAGGTCGTATGGAGCGCGTACCGGACCGTCGGCCCGCCGTGCGCGCCTCGCTGCGGACGGGAGGACCGTGGGAACAGCAGACCGACACCAGGGAAACGGACGGATCTTCGGACTGGGTGACTTCGCCCCGCCGGGGTCTGCCTCCGGACCGGCCGTGCTGCCGTCGCTCGACGTCGAGGGGATCGTCTCCGAACTCCGCGCCGCCTCCGGCGCCGGCGTCGTTGCGGTGTGCGGGTCCGCCGATGCGGAGGCGGCCGGGCGGGCGCTGCATCTGGCCCGGACGGCCGTCCCCGGGGTCCCCGCCGTGCTGCACGTCAGCGGGCTCCCCCCGCTCGGGCGGCAGGTGCTCGTGTCGATGGGAGCCGTGCTTGCCGCGTCTCTGTCGACCGGTGAGGTCACCATGGCCTTGTCGCTGCTGGAGGAGCAGCTGTTCGTCGTCGCCGCCCTCGGCCGGGTGTCGCGCCTGGAACGGCCGAGCCCGGGGCTGGGGCTGCACCTGTCCTCGCTCCTCGGCGGCTCCGGGTACGTCGCCGAGGCCTGGCCGGTCGGCCAGGTGCGTCGGTACCGGGCCGACCTCGGCCTCTTCCCGATCCCCGCGGGGAGGCCGGCGATCCCGACGGATCCGGCGCGGCGGGTGCTGGTCCGGGCCGGTTCCGGCCGGCACGCGACGAAGGTGGCTGACGAGATCCTGGCCCGCCTTCCCTCCAGCAACGTGCTCGCCCAGGAACCGAGCCGGGAGGCGCGACGCTGGTGGGGAACCTCCGACGCCGTGGAGCTGTGCCTGGCGCCGGTCGACCTCGCCGACGTGGCGGCGAACGCCCGCGCCTTCTGCTCCCCGTGCTCGTGGTGCGGGGTCCCGGTACCGCCCGGGGTCTGCCCGGTCTGCGGGCGCCGTGACCACTCGGAGGACGGCACGGGGCCGGCAACGATGGCACCCCTGCCGGTGCCCCGCCCGATCGCCTCCGCTCCATCCGTTCCGGCCGCCCCATCCGGTCCGGCCGCCCCACCCGTTCCGGCCGCCCCGGCCCCAACGCCGGCCCCGGCCCCGGCCCCGGTCCCGACGCCGGCCCCGGTCCCGACGCCGACCTCGGCCCCAACGCCGACACCGGTCCCGGCCCCGCCCCCTCCACCGCCCCCGGTCCTCCCCGCCGCCGGCGCCGCCGAGGACACCATGGTCCTGCCCGTGGTGCCCGTTGACGGCTCGGTACGCGCACGTCCGAGACCCCTACCCGCCGACGGATTCCACCCAGGAGGCAGTACCCGATGAATCCCCGTCAACGCCGTGGCCTGTTGACCCTGCTGGTCGCGGCGATCGGCGCCATCGTCGTGTTCTTCGGTGTGGCGTCCTACGTGGGGCAGGTCCGTACCGAGGTGGGCCCGGTCACCGAGGTCTACGTCGCGGCCCACCCGATCGCGCCCTACGCGGCGGTCCTGCCGAAGGACGTGAAGAAGGTCGAGCTCCCGGAGAAGTACGTGCGGGCCACCATGGTGACCCGCGAACAGGACTTCGTCGGGTTCAAGGCGGTCTCGGCCATCGCCGAGGGCGCCTGGCTCCAGCGCGACATGCTCATCCCGGCCTCGTCGATCGCCGACGGGCAGCGGGAGATCTCCGTCAACCTCGACGCCGACCACGGGATCAACGGGCGCGTCCGCCCCGGGGACGTCGTCGACGTCGTCGCCGCGTTCGCCGCCTCGCGGGACAGCCAGGTGAGCGACCCGTCGGTACGTCGGGCCCAGATCCCCTACAACATCGCCGGGATCCTCGTCCGTAACGCCCACGTCGTGTCCGTCGGGTCGCGCACCCCGGTCGGTGTCGACGTCGGTGACGCGCTGGAGGGCGACCCGAATCCCAAGGCGACGGTCGCGGTGACCTTCGCCGTCAGCGTCGGCGAGGCCACCCGGCTGGCCTACGCCGAGTCGTTCGCCGTGAGCGTGCGACTCATGCGGGCGGGCAACAACGAGACCGGGGACAAGGTCGACGACGACGACCTGTCCTTCGACGACCGGGGCCTGCCCGGGGTCCTCCTCCCCGGGGAGACCTCGGCGCGGAACGATTCCGGGAACAGCCGGAAGAAGGCCACGAACCGATGACCGAGGTCCTTCTGTGCACCGCCGACGAGCAGCTCGGAATCGTTGCGCGCCAGGCGTTCCACCTCGAACAGGTCCGTACCGTCTCGCATGCGAGCACGTCGGAGGCGGTTCTGGAGCACCTCGCCCGGACCGGGGCCGACATCGCCGTCGTGGACGACCGGCTCGGTCCGGTACCCGCCTGGGACCTGATCCGTCAGATCACCGTGCGGCACCCGCATGTCGGCATCGTCGTCGTCGTCGACGAGTCCGGTCCGGGAACCCTCGTCACCGCGATGGAGGTCGGGGTCCGCGGGCTGCTGCACCGGCCGCTGTCCGTGGACGAGACCCGGTCCCGGGTCCGGGCCGCGGCGGCCTGGTCCGCGGCCGTCCGCCGGACGATGGAGGCGTCGGCGGTCGCGGACGGCCCGGCCGGCACGATGGTGACCCTGGCCGGCAGCAAGGGCGGGGTCGGGGTGAGCACCCTCGCCGTGCACTTGGCGCTCCAGGTCCTCGCCGACGACCCGACGCGCACCGTGTGCCTCGTCGACCTCGACCTGTCGAAGGGGGACCTGCCCACCCTGCTCGACATCCAGCACCGGCGCGACATCACCGACCTCGTCCAGGTCGCCGACGAGCTGTCGGCCCGGTCGTTGTCGGAGGTCCTGTTCGACCACGCCACCGGGGTGAAAGTGCTGCTCGCCCCCGGGCAGGCCGAGGACGCCGAGGAGATCACCGAGCACGTGGCCCGGAAGGTCCTCGACGCCCTGCGTTCCCTGCACGACGTCGTCATCATCGATGCCGGGGCCAACCCGACCGAGGCGAACACCATCGCCGCGGAACTCAGCGATGCCGTCTACGTCGTCACCACCCCCGACGTGCCCGCGCTGCGCGGGGTCCGCCGCCTCACCGGGTTGTGGGAACGGCTGTCGGTGCGCAAGGAGGACCAGACCCAGGTCGTGCTCAACCGGGTGAACCGGCGCAGCGACATCCAACCCGACACGGCCCGCCGGATCGTCGGCCTTCCCGTTCTCGGCGCCGTCGTCCCGGCGGGGTTCCGGTGGCTGGAGAGCTCGGCGAACCGGCGCAACCCCCGGACCGCGGACCCCCGGTTCGTCCAGGCCGTGCGCCAGCTCGGGGCGGCCATAGGCCTGGTCCGGAACACCGCGCCGGTCTCGGCACGCCGGTCACGGCAACGCCACGACGGGGGGCAGGCCTCCCTCGAGTTCGTCGGCCTGTCCCTGATCATCCTCGTGACCGCCGCCCTGGTCTGGCAGGCCGTGCTCATCGGCGCCACCTGGACGCTCGCCGGGAACGCCGCCGGCGAGGCGGCCCGCGCGGTCTCGGTCGGGCAGGACCCGGAGGCCGCCGCCCTCGCCGCGGTCCCCGACGCCTGGCAGGACGGGATGCAGGTGTCGGCGACCGGGCCGGGAACGGTCACCGTGCGGGTGCGCACCCCCCTGCTCTTCCCCGGCGTGCGGGGGCTGCCGCTCGACGTCACCTCCTCCGCCGGGGCGGTACCCGAGGTCGAGCCGG
>JARRQM010000250.1:0-2230 GCA_037381765.1 Kineosporiaceae bacterium | reverse complement strand
TCGACCCGGTTCCGGGGGCCCAACCATGACCCGGGTCCGGACGGACCGGGTCCGGCGGGCCCACCGCCGGTCCGGCGACCGTGGGTCCGCGGACCGGGGGTCGGTGACCCTGGAATTCGTCGGCACGGTGGCCTACGTGCTCATCGGGACGCTGCTCGTCCTCCAGGCCCTGGCCGCCGGCTACGCCCTCAGCCAGGCGAACACCGCCGCCCGGGCCGCGGCCCGGGCCGCCTCGCTCGGCAACGACCCGGGAACGGCTGCCGAGGCCGCCGTGGCGCCGGCGCTGCGGCCCGTCAGCGTGTCCGGGTTCGGGGAGACGTGGTCGGCGACGGTGTCCGTGCCGACCGTCGTCCGGTGGTTCCCGGTCGGTTCGATCACCCGCTCGGCGACCATCCCCCGCACGGACCCGTGACGCCCCGGCAGGAGGACGGGAGGCCGGACCGGGCCGGGCACCGAGCCGTCCCGGAACACCACGACAGGAGGGAGGAACCGAATGGCCCTGCGTGACCGGAACCGAACGGTGTCCGCCGAAACGGAGAAGGACGGGCAGGAGGCCGATCCCCAGACCGCGCTCGTCGCCCTGTACCGGCGCCGCCTGCTCGAGGAGATCGACCTCACCGAGCTGTCGAAGCTCGACGCCACCCAGCGACGCACCCGGCTGGAACGCGTCGTCGGACACCTGCTGTCCCGGGAAGGCCCGGTACTCGCCTCCCGGGAACGTCAGCAGGTCATCCGGCGGGTCATCGACGAGGCACTCGGACTCGGGGTGCTCGAACCCCTGCTCGCCGACGAGACCGTCACCGAGATCATGGTCAACGGGCCCGACACGGTGTTCGTGGAACGGGCCGGACGGCTGGAACAGCTGTCCCTGCGCTTCCCCTCCGTCGACCAGCTCATGCAGACCATCGACCGGATCGTCGCCGGCGTGAACCGGCGGGTGGACGAGTCCAGCCCCATGGTCGACGCCCGGCTGCCCACCGGGGAACGGGTCAACGTCGTCGTACCACCGCTGGCCCTGGACGGACCCACGCTGACGATCCGGCGCTTCCCCCGGCCGTTCACCCTCGACCAGCTCATCGAACGGGGCGCGGTGGACCCGCCGACGGCACGGCTGCTCGCCGCCGCCGTGCGGGCCCGGCTGAGCATCGTCGTCTCCGGGGGCACCGGAACCGGGAAGACGACGATGCTCAACGCGCTGTCCGGGGTCATCCCCGACACCGAGCGGATCATCACCATCGAGGACTCCGCCGAACTGGCTCTGCAACAGGGACACGTCATCCGGCTGGAGTCCCGTCCCCCGAACGTCGAGGACCGGGGCCAGGTCACCATCCGCGACCTCGTCCGGAACAGCCTGCGGATGCGCCCGGACCGGATCATCGTCGGTGAGGTGCGCGGCGGGGAGACCCTCGACATGCTCCAGGCGATGAACACCGGGCACGAGGGGTCGCTGTGCACGGTGCACGCGAACACCTCCGACGACGCGGTGCTCCGGCTGGAGACGCTCGCGAGCATGAGTGAACTGCGGGTCCCGTTCGAGACCCTGCGCGACCAGATCAACACCGCGGTCGACATGGTCGTGCAGCTCGGGCGGGGGGCCGACGGCAGCCGGAGGGTGGTCGAGGTCGCCACCGTCGCCTCCCGCCGCCGGGAGGACTTCCGCCTCGTCACCCTGTCCCGGTTCGAACCCGAGCCGCTGGCCGCGGACCGGGTGGTCCGGGGCCGCTACGCCCACCTCCGGGTGCCCGCCCTGCTCGCCGACCGGCTACGACTGGCCGGCCAGTCCGTGCCGGAGGAGTTCGCGGTGGCCGCCGCGGAGACCGACCTGCTCGTCCGGAGGGCCGACTGATGCCGCCGCCGGTGATCTTCTCGCTGCTCGCCGTCGTGCTCCTCGTCGCGGTCACCGGGGTCGTCATCCTCGTCCGGGAGTACCTCGAACAGGTCGAGATCCTCCGGATGGAGACCCTCGGGGCCCGGGGCGGGCTACGACGTACCGTTCTCGTCCCGTTCGACCGGTGGCTGTCCCGGACCCGGCCGGGGCGCCGGCTGCACGAGGAGCTCACCGCCGCCGGTGTGCGCCGCCTCCTCCCGGCCGAGGTCGCCGTCCTCGTCGTCGGCCTCGTTCTCGTCGGCATGCTGCTCGCCACCCGTGTCGTCGCCCCCCTGTGGGTGCTGTTCGCCGGCGCCGCGCTGCTCCTCGTGGCCCGCAGCGTGCTGCACCACCTGCAGCAAC
>JARRQM010000249.1:0-3937 GCA_037381765.1 Kineosporiaceae bacterium | reverse complement strand
GCGCTGACCCACCGCGCTGACCCGCCGCGCTGACCCGCGGCGCTGACCCGCCGCGCTGATCCGCCGCGTTGGCCCGCGGCCCTGACCCGCGGCCCTGACCCGCCGCGTCGGCCCGCGGCGCTGACCCGCGGCCCTGACCCGCGGTGCGGACCCGCGGCGGGGGCCGCCGTCCGGGACCGGTCCGGCCGCTAGCCTTGTCCGGTGAACGAGATCGAGATCGGCCGGGGCAAGCGGGCCCGGCGTGCCTACACCTTCGACGACGTCGCCATCGTCCCGAGCCGGCGGACCCGCGACCCCGAAGAGGTGAGCACCGCCTGGCAGAGCGACGCCTACCGGTTCGCCCTCCCGGTCCTCGCCGCCCCCATGGACTCGGTGATGTCCCCGGACACCGCGGTGGCCCTGGGCCGGCTCGGCGGGCTCGGCGTGCTCGACCTCGAAGGGCTGTGGACCCGCTACGAGGACCCCGCGCCGCTCCTCGCCGAGATCTCCTCGCTCGACCCCGGTGAGGCGATGCGCCGGATGCGCGAGCTGTACGCCGAGGACGTCAAACCCGAGCTGATCAGCGCCCGGATCACGCAGATCCGTGAGGCCGGGGTCACCGTGGCCGGGGCGCTCACCCCGCAGCGCACCCAGCAGCTGTGGAAACACGTCGTCGACGCCGGGGTCGATCTGTTCGTCATCCGCGGCACGACGGTGAGCGCGGAACACGTGTCCGGCCGGGCCGAACCGCTCAACCTCAAGCGGTTCATCTACGAACTCGACGTCCCCGTGATCGTCGGCGGCTGTGCCACGTACACCGCGGCCCTGCACCTCATGCGCACCGGCGCGGCCGGGGTCCTGGTCGGGTTCGGCGGTGGCGCCGCGCACACCACCCGGACGACGCTGGGTATCCACGCCCCGATGGCCACCGCCGTCGCCGACGTGGCCGCCGCGCGCCGGGACTACATGGACGAGTCCGGTGGGCGCTACGTGCACGTGATCGCCGACGGCGGGATGGGACGGTCCGGGGAGGTCGTCAAGGCGATCGCTTGCGGCGCCGACGCGGTGATGATCGGCGCGGCGCTGGCCCGGGCCACCGAGGCGCCCGGCCGGGGACTGCACTGGGGTCCGGAGGCGCACCACCCGCTCGTCCCGCGGGGGGAACGGGTGCGGGTCGGCACCGTCGGTTCCCTGGAGGAGATCCTGCTCGGCCCGGCGAGTACCGCCGACGGCATGACCAACCTCATCGGGGCGCTCCGCCGGGCCATGGCCACGACGGGGTACTCCGACCTCAAGGAGTTCCAGCGGGTCGAGGTCGTCGTCTCCCCGTACCGGCCGAGCTGAGCCCGGGACAGGTCCGGGGTCGTTACGGGTTGTGAGTTGGCCGTAACTGATGTGATCATTGCTGCGTGCCGCAGCGCGATGCGCTGACGGTGGTCGGGCGGAGGTCGGCCGGGGACGACTCCCCTCGTGACGGGGGATCCCCGCACTGCCCGGAACCCGCTCGTAACACGGAACACACCAGGGAAAGGGCAGCGGACGAGGTAATGACTGGACTGGTTCCTGAGCCGGAGCGTTTCTCGGACCCGGCGGGCGCGAGACGCATCGCCGCCTTTATCGCCGCACTATCCCGCTTCCCCACCGGGCATCTGCTCGATCTCGGAGCCGGACACGGCATCTTCTCCCTCATCGCCTCCGACCTCGGCTGGCGGGTCACGGCCGTGGACGTGCGCGACGTCCGGTTCCCGGAGGACTCACGGGTGCGCTGGGTGACCTCCGACGTCCGTGACTTCGACGGCTACGGTGATGTGGACGTCGTTGCCTGTCTCGGGCTCTGGTACCACCTCACCCTGGCCGACCACCTCGCGCTCCTGCGCCGGATCGCTCCCCGCCCCCTCATCCTCGACACCCATGTCGCGCGTGAGGACCTGCGCGGGCACCCGGTGCACGGTCCGCGGCTCAGCGCGATCCGCGATGACGACGGCTATGCCGGCCGGCTCTACTTCGAGGGAGACCTGCAGGACAAGCCCACCGCCTCGTGGGGGAACGACGACTCGTTCTGGCCGACCGTCCGCAGCCTGCAGCGGCAACTGGAGAGCGCGGGCTACGACGCCATCGAGCGGATGCTGCCCGAGGTCGCCGCCGACCGGGAGTACGTCGTCGCCCGGATACTCGACAGCGAGGTCCGGGCCCGGATCGACGAGATGCTTCCCCGCTACGACCCGCTGCGGGCCCCGACGGACCCTGCACCGGACCCCACACCGAATCCTGCACCGACCACCACCACGACGGCGGAGCCCGCCGAGGCCCGGCCGACCGAGGCCCGGCCGACGCCGTGGACCGCGCGCCGGGTCGCGGCGGGTGTGCGCCGCCGTCTGCGTCGGCGCTGAGCCGGGCCCCGACACCAGCGGAGTCCGGATACCCCGGTGCCGCGGCGGCGCACGGTGGCCTGGACGGCACTGTCGCCGCAGCAGGGCCCGCCGCGGCACGTGCCGAACCTCGCACCGGGAACCAGCCCGGGCACCGGGTTCCCGATGCCGGTTCCCGCCGTAGGGTGAAGCCATGAGCCAGACGTCCGCCCCGTCCCTGGTTCCTGGTCGGCTCGGTCCCGCCGAACGTGACGCGGCCCTGGCCACGATGGCCTCGCAGACCGTTGACGTCCTCGTCGTCGGCGGAGGAGTCACCGGTGCCGGGACCGCCCTCGATGCGGCCACCCGCGGCCTGTCCGTCGCCCTCGTCGAAGCCCGGGACTGGGCTTCGGGCACTTCGTCGCGGTCGAGCAAACTCATCCACGGCGGCCTGCGCTACCTGGAGATGCTCGATCTGCGGCTGGTCACCGAGGCCCTGCGGGAACGCGGGCTACTGCTCAGCAGGCTCGCCCCGCACCTGGTGCGTCCTGTGCCGTTCCTGTACCCGTTGCGCCACCACGGTTGGGAACGTGCCTACGTCGCCGCCGGGGTCGGGAGGTACGACGGGCTGGCCCGCACCGGCGGATCCCATGCGGGGCTGCCGTTCCACCGGCACCTGACCCGGCGGCAGGCCCGGCGGCTCGCCCCGGGGCTGCGCCCGGACGCCCTGGTCGGTGCCGTCCAGTACTACGACGCGCAGGTCGACGACGCCCGGTTCGTGATGAACCTGGTCCGCACCGCCGCGCATTACGGGGCGCAGGCGGCGAACCGGGCCCGGGTCGTCGGGTTTCTCCGGGAAGGGGAGCGGGTCGTCGGCGCCCGGGTACGTGACCTCGAACACGGCACCGAGATCGAGGTGCACGCCCAGCAGGTGGTCAACGCGACCGGGGTGTGGACCGACGAGACCCAGGCGCTCGTGGGGGAGCGCGGCCAGTTCAAGGTGCGCGCCTCCAAAGGCGTCCACCTCGTGGTGCCCCGCGACCGGATCCTGTCCACCACGGGGATCATCCTGCGTACCGAGGTTTCGGTGCTGTTCGTCATCCCGTGGGGCCGGCACTGGATCATCGGCACCACGGACACGGACTGGAACCTCGACAAGGCTCACCCGGCGGCCTCCGCCCGGGACATCGACTATGTGCTCGACCGGGTGAACTCCGTCCTCGGTACCCCCTTGACCCGCGAGGACGTCGAAGGGGTGTTTGCCGGGCTGCGTCCCCTGCTGGCCGGCGAGTCGGACCTGACCTCGCAACTGTCCCGGGAACATGTGGTCGCCCACCCCACCCCCGGCCTCGTCGTGGTCGCCGGCGGGAAGTACACCACCTACCGGGTGATGGCCAAGGACGCCGTCGACGAGGTGTCCCGGGCCGTGGACTTCCGGGTCGCCCCGTGCTGCACCGATGAGGTGCCGTTGCTCGGAGCCGAAGGGTTCCGTGCCGCATGGAACGCCCGGGCCCGCACCGCCGCCCGCACCGGCCTGCACGTCGCCCGGGTCGAGCACCTGCTGCATCGCTACGGGACGATGGCTGAGGACGTGCTCGCGTTGTGCGCCG
>JARRQM010000248.1:0-3947 GCA_037381765.1 Kineosporiaceae bacterium | reverse complement strand
ACGTCGCTACCAGCCTGGACCGGCTGCACGAGGCCCGGCTCGCCCTGCGCCTGCTGCTCTGCGGCGTCACAACGCCCGAACGGCCCCCACTCCCACCGCACCACCCGCGCCCGTCCACCCCGGCGGACGCCTTCGACCCCGCCCGCCGACGCCGCTCCCGAAAGGGGGACCCGGCCCGAACCCCCAGGTGACCATGACACTGACAACGGCTTCCGGCCCGCACCGCGACCTTCCCGTGCCCTCCCTCGCACCGCCGGATGCACCGCCGGACGCGCCGTCGGATGCGCGGTCCGACGTGGCGGCGGCGTCCGTCTCGCGAGGTTCATCCACCCTGGACGCCGCCGAGGACCTCATTGCCAGCACGCGGCGGACCTCGACCGCTCCGGGGCAGGACCCGTACGTTGCGGCGCTGGCCCTGACCGTCGCGGCGAATCTGCCGGTCCTGCTGTGGGGACAGCCCGGGATCGGCAAGTCCTCGACCCTGGAACACCTAGCCGCCGGGCTGGGACTGCCGCTGGAGACGGTGATCGCCAGCGTCCACGAGCCCTCGGACTTCTCCGGCCTGCCCGTGATCGGCGCTGACCCGGCGCGCAACGGAATCCCGATGGCGCCCCCGGACTGGGCGGTCCGGTTGCACCGAGCCGGTGAAGGGCTGCTGTTCCTGGATGAGTTGTCGTCCGCGCCACCGGCGGTGCAGGCGGCCCTGCTGCGGGTGGTGTTGGAACGCAGGGTGGGCAGCCTGGCGCTGCCTGCGCGGGTGCGGATCGTCGCCGCCGCCAACCCGCCGTCCACCGCGGCCGACGGGTGGCAACTGGCCCCTCCGCTGGCGAACCGGTTCGTGCACCTGCCGTGGCGCCATATCCCCGAGGTCGTGGTCCGCGGGCTGGGCGGGGTGTGGCCGAGCGTCCCGCTGCCACGGCTGGACCCCTCGCTGACCGACGCGGCGGTGGCCCGGGCCCGCACCGCGGTGTGTGACTTCCTGCGCGTGCGGCCCGACTACACCCACCGGCTCCCCACATCCGCGGACGGGCGGGGCGGGGCATGGCCGTCGCCGCGGACATGGGAGATGGCGGTCCGGCTCCTGGCGTTCGGCTACGCCTCCGACGTCGCGCACGAGGCCGTCGCGATCGCCGTCCGCGGGACCGTCGGGGACGGCGCCGGGCTGGAACTGCTGGCCTTCCTCGACCGCCGTGACCTGCCCGACCCCGAGGCGATGCTGGCCGACCCCGAGGCGTTCACCCCACCGCAGCGGGGAGACCTGGTGCACGCCGCATTGGAGGCGCTGGTCACGGCGGTCCGCGCCGATCCGACCCAGGACCGGTGGCGGGCAGCCTGGTCCGTGCTCGTGCGATGGAGCGCGGACGTGCCCGCCGACCTGCTCGCCGCCGCGGCGGGCGGGCTGGCGGAACTGCGTCACCCGGGCTGGCCACCACCGCAGGAACTGGACCGCCTCTCGGACCTGCTCGACATCCTGGAATGGACCCCATGACGGCGGGAGGGCACCCCACGACTGCGCCAGTGGATCCCGGGACTGCGGCAGTGGGCCCCGGAGCCTGGCCGGAGCTGGACCGGGGCAAGTTGTTCGCCGCGCGGGCCGCGGCGGTCGCCGCCCAGCCGTACCTGGCTACCGCCCTGTACGCGATGAGCGTCGTACCGTCCCACCAGGTCCCCACGATGGCCGTGGACCGCTACTGGCGGTGCTACGTGTCGCCGCGGTTCGTCGCCGCACTGGACGTCGGCGAACTCGCCGCCGTCTGGCTGCACGAGGTGGCGCACCTGGTCCGCGACCACCACCGGCGCGCCGACCGCCTACGGGAACGAAGCCGACAGGACGACGCAGCCGCCGCAGCCGGGCTCGCCTCGTCCAGTGGTGCCCTCGATCCGCGGCACCTGGACCGCGAGGCGTTGCGGCTCAACCTGGCCATGGACTGCGAGATCAACGACGACCTGCTCTCCCGCCTGCCCGACCCACCCGCCGACCGCGGCCCCGAGAACCCGATCCGCCTGCCCGACGGCGTCGTCACCCGCGAGTCGCTGCACCTGGAGGAGTCCGCCGGGGCGCTGTTCGAGCAGATCGTGCGCCTGATCCCGCCCAGCGCCCTACGCGGGCGACTGGTGTGGCTGGACTGCGGGTCCGGCGCCCACGCCAGCCACCGGCCCTGGGAACTGGGACCCGACGGGGCCAACCCGTTGAGCGAGCACGCCGCCGACGCCGTCCGGCTACGGGTCCGGCACGCCGTCCGGGGTGCGCCCGGCACCGCCCCGGCGGGTTGGCGCAGATGGGCATCGGAAGAACGGGAGCCGACACAGGACTGGCGCCACCTTCTCGGCCAAACGGTGCGCGCCAGTCTCGCCGCGACCGCCGGAGCCATCGACTACAGCTACCGTCGCCCCGGACGACGCACCCAGAGCCTCGGCGGGGCAGTGGTCCTGCCCGGGCTGCGGCGCCCGCTGTCCGAGGTCGCCGTCGTCGTCGACACGTCCAGGTCGGTCAGCGACAACGACCTCGCCATCGCCATCGGCGAGATCGCCGGTATCACCCGGGCCGTGGGCATCGCCGGGAACCGGGTAGCCGTGTACAGCTGCGACGCCGCCGTCCACACCGCCCAACAAGTCTGCGCCACCGAACAACTCACGCTCATCGGCGGCGGCGGGACCGACCTGCGCGCCGGGATCAGCAAGGCGGTCGGGCAGGCCCGACCCCCCGACGTCCTGGTCGTGCTCACCGACGGGTGCACCCCCTGGCCGTCGTCCGCCCCGCCCTGCCGGGTCGTCGCGGGCCTCTTCGACGACCCGGCGATCACCTACGACGACGACGGAGAGCAGCTGACGTTCAGACCACCGGACTGGGCCCACGCCATCACACTCCGGTGAGCGGGGCTAGGGGTCGGGCGCCCGGCGCCATCGACGACCGGTCCCTACCGGCTCGTGGAATGTGTCCCGGGGCGTCCACAGGTCACTTCTCTGGATCGTGGGGGACGACCATGAAGTCGGTGACGAAACAGGCGACCTGGTCGTTGTCGGTGTAGCCGACGAGCGTGGGGTACGTGCCGTCGCCCCAGCCTGAGGCAACAGCGACGATATTGGCCCCGGTAGCCTCATCGGTGACCGTGCTGACGAGACACGGGACAGGCGCCCAGTCCGATTCCCCGCAGCTGTTGAGAACCCTGTCCAGCCTGTCCTCATCCCATGTCGCCAGACCACGCAATGCGGTCAGGTCCCCCAGACACCCCATACCGGTGTCGACCGGGTATCCGAAGAATTGGCCGCTCTTGAGTTTCTCCGGGGACTCCCCGTCGAGCAGGGCCGGTTCCCACCGGGCCACGGGGGCGTCGCGGACCACCAGTTGGAGTGCCGCCACCCGTCGCCCTCGGTATTCCCCGTTCTCCGAAAGAACAACCACCCAGGCGATGGTGGAGTAGGTGCCGGGATCCACCGTGACGGTGAAAGGGCGAGTGAATGCGAGCAGGGCGTCAGAGGCAACGACCCGCCCCGTGGGTAGAACGAGGCCACCCGCCGGATGAGATTGGACGAGGTACTCGATGGCCTTGCTGCGGTATGTCATTCCCGGGGTGAGTAGCCGGTCAAGGTCAGGAGAGTACGGCCCGCTCTCCTCCGAAGCCTCCCGCTCAGGTTGTGTCGGAGGAGCCTCGGGTGCCGGCTTCCGGGCCATCATGGACTGCATGTTGCGCGTGATCCGGGCCCATAGCCCGTTTCCGCCGCTGTCAGGTCCGGTCATCTCCGGAGTATGACGTGAGGTCGGGCCACGGGATTCGGGGACCCCGGGTGGAACCGTTCACAGCCTCGTGTGCCTCGGCGAGGGTCCTGGTCCGACGATCTTGGAGGTTGTCCGTTTCGGGCGGCGGCGTGCCCTGGTTTCGGGAATGGGTGGTTGTTCAGCCGAGGTGGGGTGATGAGCGCCGTTGTAGGTAGTGGGTGAGGCGTAG
>JARRQM010000247.1:0-3957 GCA_037381765.1 Kineosporiaceae bacterium | reverse complement strand
GTGCCGTCCCGGGGCGACCGGGCGGCGAGTTCGGCACCGTAGTCACCGATCTCGCGGGCATGCCGGTACACCAGTCCGGCGAACACCGGGGAGTAGAAGCGCACCTCCCGCCCGATCGGGTTGACAGCCCGGAAACTCACGTTGACCTGGACCCCGTAGTAGTCCGCGACGAGCGGCAGCCGGGTGTCCAGCCCCTTCTCCTGGACGAAGTCGGCGAAGTTCCGTTCCACCCCGTCGATGATCGCCGTGTCCACGTCGAACCCGTCCCGGGGGAAACCGATGACCTCCCCATCCCCCTGCTCGAAGATGTTGACCACGCCGACGGTGGCGACCCGCCCCTGCGGGAGCCTGCCGCGCAGCACCACGGCGCCGTCGATGATCTCCTGCCCCGTGGAACCGGCGAACACCGAGGCCCGCCCCGCATCCGAACCGTCCAGATGCGGTCCGGCAACCCAACCGACCAGGGGACGAACCTCGAACCCGCGGTAGCCCGGGGCGTGCAAGGCGAACTCCGCGTGGGTGGGGCTGGCCGCGGGGATGGCGATCACCCCGAAGTCCTCCCCGCTGAGGTCGGCGTACACGTCCCGGATCCTGGTGACGTCGTAGACCTGCACGGACACCCCGGGAAGGTCCGGCGGCAGCTGCATGACGTGCACCAGACCCGACGGATCCACCGACCCGGGTACCCCCTCCAGATAGGGGACCGAACCGCCGATCCACCGCCCGGGCGGCAGCATGCGCAGGACGGCGGCGTCCGCGGCGAGAACGAGAACCTGCCCCCGGAGGATCCGTTCGGTGACCTCCCCGACGGTCTGCAGGTGTCCGGTCATTCCGCACCCTCCCTGATGGGCCGGGGCGGGCGGCCACCGCCCACCCCGCTGGTCCCGGGAACGGGACCGACCCTGCCCGGATCCACCGGCCCGAAATCTCCCGGCCCGGAATCTTCCGGCCCGGAATCTTCCGGCCCCGGGCCTCCCTCCCCCGCAGCGGCCTTCCCCGAGTCCTTCGCCCCTGGCAGTGCCCCGCCCCCGGCCCCGGGCAGGCCGGCCGCGGCGGCGCCGCGGCAGATCTCCGCGAGATCGTGCTGGACACAGGGCAAATGGGCGTTCTGCGCGAACAGGTCGTGCAAGGTGCGGACACATTCGGCGAGCATCTGCTCACCCGGATCGTTGTCCACCTTCAACAACAACCAGCCGAGCAGGATCTTCGCGGCGAAGAAGTCCAACTGGTAACGCACCCCGCCGACGAGGACCTGCCGCCACACCGGGTCATCTACGGGGGGAACATCCACGCCTGTCTTCCTCCCGTACGCCTCCGCACCGTCCCGGCCCGTCAAATGAGGTGCTCCTCGGCGGCCTTGAAGACGACCTGGGCGCGGCGTCGCACATCGAGTTTCTGCATGATGTCGCTGATGTGGAACTTCACCGTGCTGGCGCTCAGGTAGAGCCGCTCGCCGATCTCCTTGTTCGTCAACCCTTCGGCGATCAAGGAGACGATCGCCCGCTCCTGCTCGGATAGTTCGGGCCGACCACCACCGTCCCCGGCGGCGCCGCGGGCCCGGTCCAGAACGGTCCGGGTCACCTTCGGATCGAGTACCGACTCCCCCCGGTGGATGGCCCGGATGGTCCGCCCGAGCTCGTCGACATCGACGTCCTTGAGCACGTACCCCTTCGCCCCGGCGTCCACGCATTCGAGCACATCCGGTCCGTCCGAGATCGCCGTGAGCACGAGTACGGGCAGGTCCGGATGGTCGGCCAGGGCCCGCCGACACACCTCGGTCCCGCGCATGTCGGTGAGTTTGAGGTCCAGGACGAGGACATCCGGCGGGGACTGGGCGATCAGCTGCAACGCCTGGGCCCCGGTGTCCGCCTCAGCGACGATCTCGAAGTCGGGTTGCAGCTCCAGGAGCATCCGCACGCCCTGCCGCATCACCCGATGGTCATCCACGAGCATGATCCGGATCCTGTCCATCAGCCCACCTCATCCGGGGATCTGGGCGGTGACCCGGGTCCCGTGCCCGTCACCTCGGTCGAATGCGACATGGCCGCCGAGCTCCTCGGCCCGGGCCCGCATGTTCCGCAGGCCGAACGTCGCCGGGCCCGGCGGGCAGGACCCCATCCCGATCCCGTCGTCGACGATGACGACCCCCACGGAATCCGCGCCGTAGCCGACGGTCACCTGGACCTTCCCGGCCTGGGCGTGCTTGAACACGTTGTACAGGGCCTCCTGGCAGATGTGGTACAGGGCGCTGGCGGTGCCGTCCCGGTTCCGCCGGGGGCTGCCGACAACCTCCAACTCCGCGGGAATCCGGGAGATCTGCGCGAAGTCGTCGACGAGCTTGCCCAACGCCTCGGTCAACCCCAGTTCGCTGACCCGGGTGGGAGACAACCCCAACAAGGTATGCCGGATCTCGTACAACCCCTCCTTCGCGAGCATCTTCAGGCAGGACAACCGCTCCTGCAGGACCGGGTCCGCGGGCAGGTACTGCCGGCACCACTCGACGTTCAGCCCGATGCTCACCAGGATCTGCGCGACGTCATCGTGCAGTTTCCGGGCGATCCGCTCGCGTTCGGCCCCGACGATCTGCTCCCGTTCCATCGCGGCGATCTCGTCCCGGGCCAGTTCGAGTTCGCGGTTGCGGCGTTCCGCCGTCCGCTTCTGCTGCAGGGCCTCCTCGCAGAGGTCCTCAGCCTGGTGCCGCAACTCCTGGCTCTCCTCGAACAGCCGGGCGTTCTCCACCGCGACCATGGCCTGATTGGCCAGAACCTGCAGTACCGAGGCGGTGTACTCATCCAGGTCCCGGTCCCCGCTGGTGTGCAAGGAGATCGACCCGCCCAGCCGCCCGTCAGGGGACATCGGGACGGTGATCAGGTTGCGCAGGCGACCGCACGGGCAACCCTCCGGCGCCGAGCAGACCACCTGCATCGACCCGGTCTCCAAGAACGTCGTGTCGGTGACGCACCACGGCCCGGGAACCGGGCGGTCCCGGTCCGGGACCGGGTACACCGCATGCCGTTCGGTGTCCCCGATCCTCACGACGAGGACGACGAACGGGCAGTCGAAGACCTCGGCGACGGTACGCACGATCGTCTGCAGCAGGACCTCGACACCCTCGGTGGTCACCGTGAGCGCCCGGGAAATCCGTTCGAGAACGAGCAGCGTCCGGTCCGGTTCGAGGCCCCGCAAAACCCCGGGCCCGCTCCCGGATCGCCCCGCGCCCGGTGTCCCGGCCATTGACCTGCCGCCTCCTCCGTCCTCGGAGGATCCAGGTGCGCAGGATGGCACGCCGCCGGCCGGAAACACCCGAGCCTTTCGTCACCGACACCCCGGCCCGCCCCCTCCCGGCGAGGCGAACCGGGCCGGGCGAACCCGGCGACCAGGACCACACCGATTCCTACCCGTTCGGCAGCGCGGTCCTGTCCGGTCGGTGATTGCCCCACGGAACCGGACCGCCCTATACCGGAAGGGGACACCCCGGCGAGGCCGGACCGGTGGCGCCCCGCACGCCAGTGCACCGGCACCACGGACCGTCGACGGGGAACGAGGTCGACGCGGACGCCACGACACCGAGCGAAGGCATCACACGGTCGCCACCCGCCAGATGCCCATGCCCCCGCAACGATGCCAACCCCATCGCGGCGGGGGACGAGACGATGGAGTCACCGTGCTCAAGAAACCCCTCATCATCAACGGCCAGCCGAGAACCGTCCTCGTCGCCCCGGACAGCACCCTCGGCGACGTCGTCCGCAAACAGCTGCACCTCACCGGGACGAAACTGCACTGCTCCGACGGGCACTGCGGCGCCTGCAACGTCCTGGTCGACGGGAAACTCGTGATCTCCTGCATGACGAAGATCACCGATGTCGCCGACGGCGCCGCCGTCGTCACCGTCGAAGGGATCGGCACCCCCCACCAGCTCGACCCGATCCAGCTCGCCCTGGTCGCCACCGGAGCCCC
>JARRQM010000246.1:0-3964 GCA_037381765.1 Kineosporiaceae bacterium | reverse complement strand
GGTGCGGACGACGGCGCGTCCGGGTCGTCGCGAGCGACTCCAGTGCCTGTTCGTTGTCCGGCAACAGACCCTGGAGGAACGGGAGGACCGCGCGCGGCGGGCGAGCTCGACCTGGGTCAGCTGGGCCTCTTCGCGAGCCTGACGGAGCACGGCACCGACGTCCGGAGAAGTCCGGACCTCCCCGAATCCGGCCGGGCGGACCCTCACCCCGGGGCCGCCGGCGTCACTCCAGGGGGGTGTTCCCGACGGTGCCGACGAGCAGGTTCCGGGAGGTGGGTGTGGCCAGGCGTTCGGTTTCCGCGCGGGCCGCTTCGACCCGGGCGGACATGCTGAGCCTGGCGTTCGGTTCGTTGTTGCCCGGGGTGGACACGAACCGTTCGATGGCGGCGAGCCCGCTGCGGGATTGGGCGACGGCAGCGGCCTGCCGGGCGTCGAGGCGTGCGGCGTACCAGTCCGAGGACAGGACGGCCGCGCGGGTGAACAGTGCCCGGAACGGTGCGGAGCGCAGCGTCCACCCTTCCGCGCTGGCGCCGTCGGCCATGATCTCCAGCAGGGCCCGCAGGGGCGGGACGGCGAGCGCGATCGTGCCGTCGTGGAAGAAGGCGCGGGCGACCCGGGTGTGGGTGGTGGCGATGGTGTCGACGGAGTCGGCGAACGCGTCGGGGTCCTGCAGTTCGGGGCGGAGCATGTCCGGGGTGAATACGGCGTCGGGGTGCAGGAAGATCCGCCCGAAGTACTTGGAGACGAACGTGTCGGTCATCCGGTACCCGAGGCGGCTCGCCGGCAGGGTCCGGCCGTCGCGTTCCAGGTCGGCGAGGGGTTCCAGGGCGCCTTCGGCGATGAGCCGGTGGGCGTCGCGTTCGACGGGGGTCATCCGGGCGAACAGTTCCGGGATGAGCAGCGAGACGTCGTGGTCGACGCGGAAGCGCGGCCCGACGTATCCGGCGGCGCTCAGCCAGCCGTCGTATCCGGTGAGCGCGTAGGACAGGAGGGCCGCATTGAGGTCGATGATCGTCGGCAGGCAGTTGAACGGGCCTTTGGTGAGGGCACCTTCCGAGCCGGCACCGGTCGTCGAGGGGGATTTCCCGGTCATCGACGCGGTGAATTCCATGAGGAGTTCGGGTAGGTCCATGTAGTGCAGCGGGTTGTAGGCGCACAGGGCGGGTACGGCGCCTTCGGGCGGGTTGTTCCGGCGGCCGGCGACGACGATGTCGACCGGGAGGGTCAGTGGTGCCCCTGCCGGTTCCTGCCGGTGCAGCCGGCAGGCGAGGTCGGCGACGGCGGTTCCGGACGGGTCGGCACGGTCCGGGCGTTGCTGCAGGTATCGCGGGTTCTTCGACGGTTTGCCGTCGACGAGTCGCGGGTCGGCGGAGCTGACCGCGTAGCCGGGGCCGGGCGCGGTGTCGGCGGCGAAGTCGGTGAGTAGGCGCGCCATGGGGTCGGTGAAGGCGCTCATCGCGACGACGTCGTCGCACATCGCGGCGGCGTCGGCCCGGGTCAGCGGCTCGAAGTTGGACAGGAACACGCCGGGGCCGGCGATGTCCTGTTCGGCTTGCCGGTCGTAGCCGCGGTTGATCGCCTCGTCGGGCCGCTGGAACAGCAGGTTCTCGCAGTTCGCGACGACCTTGTAGGAGCGGCCCGGGTCCAGGCCGAGGGTGGCGCCGGGGATGAGGGTCGAGGCGGTGATGTCGTCCTGGGTCTGCACTTTGACTGCGGGCGCGAAGTCGTGGCGGAGGCTGACCAGGCGCCACGACCCGTCCGGGTTGCGTCCCATCCGCAGCCGGCGGGCGGGGACCGTCGCACCGTCCACGCGCAGCCGGGTGCCGGGACGTCCGTCGACCTCGGCGACCCCGAAGTGCCGCCGCCAGTCCTCCCCCCATTCCGGACGGTAGGACCGTTTCACCACGTAGACGAGTTGTTTGAGGTAGTGGGGTAGGCCGGCGAGCCAGGCGTTGTACTCGGCGTTGTACTCGGTGCGCGACGGGGTGAGCAGTTTGATGACGGACCCGAGGGAACGCTTGTCGGACAGGATGGGGCGGTTGTCCTGGTGGTTGCGGTCGGTGTCGGTGAACCGCCCGGAGTAGTCCCGGGTGAGGATGGCGGCCACCTGGTCCAGGGCGGTCTCGACGTCGGTGATGTTCTCGGCGCCTTCGACGATCGCGTCGGTGATCGCCTTGGAGATCTCCGATTTCCCGCCCCCGGAGACCGTCGCGGGTTTGTGGCAGGACGTCACCTGCGGGCTGGTGCCGACGAGTTTCCACAAGGCGGGGTTGTTCGGGTCGCGGAGGAGAGCGACCCGGTAGCCGTTCGGGCCGAGGTACACCTTGCCGGCCCGCAGGGGGATGCTCCGGGGCTCGCCGTCGGCGCCGGTCCAGGACACCCGCAGCGGCCGCATCGTGTACCTGGCCCCGCCCGGGACGAGGATCACGTCGGGGAGTTCCCGGTCCAGGGCGTGTCCTTCGGGTTGCCGGGTGAACCGGTCCAGGTCGCGGGTGAGGACGTCGTCGAGCAACCAGTCCGTGCCGCTGAACGGTTCGGTGTAGTCGGTGCCGAGGTCCCAGGAGGGGAAGACGAGGGCACCGCCGGAGTGTTCCTCCTCGGCGTTGCCGTACAGGTTCGCCGAGTAGGAGATCTGCGTCTTGATTTCTTTCTTGCAGTACCCGAAGTAGGTGTCGGCGATGACTGTGACGACGACGCCGCGGGCGTCGCGGGCGCAGACCTTGAACGCCCGGCCCCCGTTGTACCGGTCGTCTTCGTGTTCCCAGCACATCCCGTCGCGGCGTTGCCGTTCGGTGGCCTCGTCGACGTGCGGGAGGCCGAGTTCGGCGGCGGTCAACCGGGTCAGGTGCGGGGCGAGGACGACGAGACCGGTGTGCCCGGTCCAGGTGGCGGGGGCCAGTGAGGCGTCGTTCTCCGGCAGGTACGGGTCTCCGGCGTTGCCGAACACGCTCTCGACGAAGTCGAGGTCGGCGACGAGCCCGCCGGGGACGAGGAACCGGGTTTCCATGCGCTTGCCGCCGTCGGGACCGACGGTGTCGGAGGTGCCGGGCATCTCGGGGACGACGAGCGGGCGCAGATACAGGGAGGCGATGCAGGCCGCCGGTTCCGGCTGGTCCGCGGTGAACGGCAACACCCGGTCCGCGGCGGGCGGGTCGAAGGCGTGTTCCAGGAGCCGGCCGAACACGGCTTTCGGGACGGCGATCTTGTCGTCGGGGATCGGCAGGCCGCCTTCGGCGATGTGGAACACGCCAACCGTGGTGCGGCGGTCGTTCGCCGGATTGTGCAGCACCCCGTTGACCACCCGGTAGCTGCTCAGCAGCGGGGACGTGTAGGCGTCGCCGCCCACGGGGAGGGCTAGTTCCCGGGCGAGACCGGGTTCGTCGAGGACGAGGGTGCGGTGCGGTAGTTGCGGGTGCAGCCCGGTGCCGTCCAGGTAGTCGTCGAGGAACGCCTGGATCCGTGCGTCGACGGCACAGTGCCGGTCGGCCAGCCGGCGGCTCAGTTCGCGCTGGCGGGCGAGGACCGGGCCGACGAGCCGGGCCGGTTCGGACCCTTCCAGTTCTGCCGGGACCGGGAGCCCGGCCTGGGCCAGACGAAGAGCGATGGCGATGTGCTCCGAACGGGCCATGACTCCACTATCCAACGTCAGGGCTGGTGACTCACCGCGTTTGGCCGCCCTGGGCGAGTCCTCGGGAAAACTCTCATCTCCCCGGGGCGGGAACCGCACCGCGACTGTCGCCCTGGTCACCTGCCCTGCGACGACCGTCGTCGCGCTGCGCGACGTCACCTCCTCCTGCGCCGATGAGGGCACCTTGTGGGGGTGTTTCCTGCCCGCGGTGGTGGCGGCCGGGGTCGCTCCGGGGTACATCGGGGACCCTGCGTCGGGTCCGGAGTGGTTCTTCCCGGCCCTGACGGGGCCACGGGTCCGGGATGTCCGGTCGGGGTGTGGGTGGTTGACCGACAG
>JARRQM010000245.1:0-4288 GCA_037381765.1 Kineosporiaceae bacterium | reverse complement strand
GGCGGGTGGGACCGGATCGGGCGCCGGCAGCCTTTCCTCGACCTCGTCGACAGCGTCTGGCGCACCCGCGCCTACGGAGACTTCTGGTCGTACATGCTCGTCGCCGAAGGTGCCGCGGACATCGCCACGGACCCGGAACTCCCGCTGTACGTCCTCGCCGCGCTCGTCCCCATCGTCGTCGAAGCCGGTGGACGGTTCACCTCACTGGACGGCGAGGAAACCCCGTACATCGGCAACGCGCTGGCCACCAACGGGGAATTGCACGAGCAGGTCCTCGACGCCCTCGCCCCGGAGGGCTGACCCGAACCGCCGGCCCCGGCGCCCCCCGGCCTGACCCGGCCCGATCGAAGCAGGTCAGGGGCGTGCCGGCGACAGCCGGTCGAGCCGCTTCCGGGCTTCCTCGGGCAAGGTGGCTTCGGTGCAGGCCGGGCAGGCGTCCGAAGGCCGCGCCGAGAACGGCCGGTCCCAGAAGACTTCCCAGCCGGCGATCCACTCCCCGCACAGGGTGCGCCGGCTTCCCGGTGCCCAGGCATGCTGCGTGCCGTAGGGGACCCACTGGTGCGGGACACCCGCGTTGCGATCGCGCACCTTGTGCGTGGCGACGACGAACAGGTCCTGGTGGGCCGTCGAGGGGGATGTGCTTGTCACGGTGACCACTGCCATGGCCGTACCTCCGCTCCCGTGCCCGCCGAGAGACCCCATCGACCCCGGATGACACTGAGTGCCAGTGTGGCGGCACGTAATGCCACGCAACAAGGGTTGGGTGTCGCAGGTCATAGCACTCCGGCCCGGTCGTCGACGAACGGTCCCCTGAACACGACGAGCGGGCGCCCCCCACCTTCCCGATGGCACGACAGGAACAGCCGGTCCGCGGTCCCGTTTCCGGGAGGTCCGCCGGCTCCGATGGTGGAGAACCTCGGAACGCCCCGACGACCTGGCGCCGAGTCGCCCACATCGCCGATCTCGTGGGCGAACCGAGAAAGCTACAACTGGCGGGCGATCTTCCGGAGTACCTCCGGCAGCGGGTCACCGGCCCGGAAGACCGCGACGACAACATCGTCGTCCCCGTTCCCCGGGCCGGTCCCGGCGCCGGTCACGCCGTTGAGGGAATCACCCGTGCCGCCCCCGTTCCCGGATCGGCCCCCGGCAGACTTCCCGTCGTCGGCACCGCCCCCGCCACCGTTCTCGCGACGGCTCCCGGAGACCGAGGGCACCGCCTCGAAGAGGTCGATGAGCCACCCGAAAGCGTCATCCAGGGCAGCCGCGGGATCCCCTCGCCCGCCGGAGCGCAGCCAGTCCCGCAGCACCTGATTGTGCGCGGAGACCACGGCACCGGCGATGACCTCGGCGCGCAGCGACCCGTCCGGTTCCCCGGGAGGAGGTTGCGCCGCGTACCGGCCGAGCAAGTAGCGGCGGAACTCGGTGAAGTACCGCTGCACCATGGCGACCTCGCGGTCACGCAGTTCCGGTACCGACCGGGTGAGCCGGTACCGCTGCACCGATGTTTCCGGGTCGTCAACGTAGCTGCGGAAAATGACCTCGGCCCCGCCGCACAGCGCCCGCACCGGTGACAGTCGCGAGGAGGCCGCGAGCCGGGTACGTAGGGCCGCGACGACGACGTCGTGATCGGGCAGGATCGCCTCGCCCTTGGACCGGAAGTAGCGGAAGAAGGTGCGCCGCCCCACCCCGGCCCGCTCGGCGATGGCGTCCACCGTCGTCTGCTGGTAGCCCCGGTCGGCGAACAGCTCCCGGGCAGCCACGGCGAGACGTTCGCGCAGGCCGGGGACGGCAGGCTCAGATCCCTGGGCAGGGACGGATGAGGACGGGACAGCCACAGCAGCACGCTAGCGGGACCGGAACGGGGCGGGGCCCCCTCCCCGGTGAGACTCACCACCCGGCCACCCCTGGACCCATCCGCGGCGGTCGCTCCGGGGGTACCGCCGCACCGGGTGGGCCCGGTGTCACACGGTGCCCGATCCGGAAGGACGTGGTTCCCCACGGTACCGAGCGGGGTGTCCCGGGAGTCAGCCCGGAGTGCCCGCGACCAGGGCGTCAGCCAGGGACCACCCGCCCGCACAGGCGACGACACCGACGACCACGCTCGCGAGGACGTTCACCCCGGCCTCCAGCCAGGCACCATCCTCAACGAGCCGAAAGGTCTCGTACCCGAAGGTCGAGAAGGTCGTGAGGGCACCGCAAAAACCCGTCCCGAGCAGGGTGATCACCCAGGTGGGGCCACCCGCCCCGAGATCCGCCCCGACGAGCACGCCGAGCAGGAGCGATCCGGCGGCGTTGACCGCGAGGGTTCCCCACGGGAACACGGAATCGTGCCGGCGTTGTACGAACAGGTCGGTGAGGTAGCGCAGCGGCGCCCCGACCGCCGCCCCCGCGACCACGAGCAGCGCGGTCACCGTACCGGGCCCGAAGTGTTTCCGGCGGTGCCGTCCCGCCCCACGTACCGGACGACCTCGACCTCGTCGAGGACGACGAGCCCCTCCCCGACGAGATCTTCCACCACCGGTAGGAACGCCTCGATCCGTTCCCGCGTGTCCACGATGACGACGAGGATCGGTAGATCCTCGGACAGGCTGAGGATCCGCGAACTGTGCACCCGGCTCGACGCACCGAACCCTTCCACTCCGCGGAACACGCTCGCCCCGGCCAGGCCCGCGGCGTGGGCCCGGTGAACGATCTCGGAGTACAGCGGCCGGTGTCGGACCACATCCCCTTCACCGACGTAGACGGTCAGCCGCAGGGCAGGTCCGTGCAGGTGGGTCATGACGGCCTCCGGTGGTATTCGGGCTCGGCGGCGGGGCCCCGGGGTGCACCCCGGGCAGAGGTACGGGCACCTCGACGGCGGGCCCGCACCCGGCGTGCGCCCAGGACGGCGGCCCGGGTGCCGACGACACCGAGCCAAACCGCGACCAGCCCGCCGATGAGGGTCACCGCGAGATAGGCCCCCGCCTCCGATACGGGCCCTCCCACGATGAGGTCACGCATGTCGAGCATGGCGGCCGAGAACGTCGTGTACCCGCCGAGGAACCCGGTGCCGAGGAAGGGGCGCAGGTACCGGGACGGCGGCCAGACCTCCATGACGGCGACCGTGAGCGCGCCGATGAGCAGGCAGCCGGTGACGTTCACGACGACCGTGCCGAGCGGAAAACCGGCTCCGACGGGGGCCAAGGCCTGTCCGGCCCCCCACCGGGCGAGACTGCCCAGGGCGCCGCCGACGGAGATGACCAGGAGGACATCCCCCCGGTTACGCAGCACCCGGCGGGTGGTCCGGCCCGCGGCTCGCATCCGGTCGACCCCGCGCACCGGTCCGGTCCCCCTGGCGGGGAGCGCGGAAGCGGGCGCGGGAGCGCGGGCAACCGCACCCGGGCCGGAGGCACGGGGCGCGGTGGTGGCGGGGTCGACCGGGTCCATCAGCACACAGCTTCTCATCCCGACCGGCCGCAGTCGGATCGTCGGCCCGGCCCCGGGCGGGTCAACCGGATCCGGGCAGATCGGATTCCAGACGACCGGCGGGAAGCGCGTCGCCGGACAGCCGTTGCCCGGAGTCCCGGTCCCCGTACAGGGCGAACCGGAGGAAGTCCCGTGTGGTCGCGGTGACCTCGTCGAAGGCGAGGTCGTCGGGATTCATGAACGGGTCGCTGTGTCCCTGTCCGGGCAGGGTGAGCAGAGCCTTCGGCCACGGGTCGGCCCGGTAGGCGGTGAGCCCCCCGCGGTAGGGCACCAGGGGGTCGGCGTCCCCGTGCACGAACAGCAGCCACGCCGGTTCGCCCCGGGGCGTCGTTTCCTGCCCGACCGCGGTGCCGGAGAGCACGACCCCGGTGGCCAGCCGGGTGTCCCGGGAGGTGCCGAAGAGCAGGAGCGTGGTGATCCCCCCGGCGGAGTGCCCGGCCGCGGCGACCCGGCGCGGGTCGACGGCGGCCTGCAGCCGGCCGGGCCGCAGGACGTCGGTGAGTACCGCGGATGCGTCGGCCGGTTGGTTGGCGACATCGGTGAGGTCGAGTTCCGCGGCACCGTGCCGGGTGTGCGGGTAGCTCGGGGCGACGACGACGAACCCGGCCGCGGCCCAGCGTCGCAGCAGGGTCGTGTAGTTCCGGGGGCTGCCGTTGAACCCGTGACTGAACAGGATGAGAGGGAACGTCCCGGTCGCGGCCGGGACCCCCGTCCCGGAACGGAGCGCCGGGTACCACACGATGCTCGGCAGGTCCCGGTCCCCGCGGGTCAACGCGAGTTCCTCGGTGCCGACCGGGTACTGCCGGGTGGGGGCGTGTCCGGC
>JARRQM010000244.1:0-3966 GCA_037381765.1 Kineosporiaceae bacterium | reverse complement strand
GACCGTCCCCGAACACCGCCTTCGCGATGTCTCCGGGTACGGCCGACGGCGGCGGCCCGTCGGGTACGGCCGACGTCAGATCCCCGGCCCCGGAAACCGCACCGATGTCCGCGCCCCTCGGCCCACCGCCCGGGAGCGGCGCCGAGCCGCAGACCGTGGGTGCCACCCCCGCCCCGTCCTACCGGCGACGCCGGCACTGAGAGCGCGTTCGGGCTCGGGGCCGCACCTCGGCCGGCCGTACTGCTACGAGGATCGGTCCTCGGCCGCGGGCCGGTTCTCGACGGAGGGCAGCGACCGGGGTCAGTGACGGGGGGTCAGCCCGAACAGGTCCAGTTCCAGGGCGTCCTGTCCCGGGCCAGGACGGCCGTCGCCGGATTGTTCCGGCCCCGCACCGGGTTCCCCGTCTGCCACATCGACGTACCTGGCAGCGTCCTCATCGCCGTCCCACGCGTCCTCATCGCCGTCCCACACGGCTTCGTCGCCGTCCCACACGGCCTCGTCGCCGTCCCACACGGCCTCGTCGCCGTCCCACACGTCCTCACTGCCGTCCCACGCGGCCTCGTCGCCGTCCGGGCCGCCCCCGCTGCCATCCCCGTTGTCCCAGCCCCCCTCGGGGCCATCCGCGCGAGCATCCGCCTCGGAGCCCTCTCCGGCACGTTGTGCGGCGGGGCGTCGCCCCCGAACGGGGCGGGTGGCCCGGGTGAGCAGGGCCTGCTGGACGTAGGCGACCCCGAAATCCCCCGTGCCCCGCTCGCCGCCGCGTCCCGCCCCGGGCCCCTCCGCGTCACCGTCGTCGTCCCCGTCGTCGTCGTACTCGTCGTCGTACCCGTCGCCGTCGTACTCGCCGTGGTACCCGTTCCGGTGTTCGCCGTCGCCGTACCCATCGCGGTCCCGGTCGTTGCCGTACTCATCGCCGTACTCGCCGTCGTACTCACCGTCGCGGTACCCGTCATCGCCGGCCGTGACGCCCACCCCGACGGGATCCAGCGCCACATTGCCGTAATCACCCCGCCCGACCGGAACCGGATCGCTCGCCGGAGGTATCCGGTCGCTGCCGGGAGGTGCGACGGGGAACACCGCCCGGACGATCCAACTCGCCACGGAGGGCACCTTCGGCGGCCCGGCGACGACGGCGCCGCCGAGGCCGGCGACCCGTTCCCGGATCCCGGTCAACCCCTGTCCCCCGACCTGCGTCGGGCCGGGGGTTGTCCCGGTCCCCGCTGCCGAGGGCGGCAACAGGGTGCCCGACGCCCCGGGGCGGGGCTCCGGGGCGTCCCACATCGCGGTCAGGTCCGCCCCGGCACGTCGGCGGATCCCGTGCCGGCGGGCCGGCCCGGGATCGGACACGGTCACGATGAACTGCTCGCCGTCCCGGGACAGTTGGACGTCGGCGCGGGTGGCGGCCGAGTGCCGGGACACGTTCGTCAGCGCCTCCTGAACCACCCGGTAGGCCGCCTGGTCGACGGCGGAAGGGAGCCGCCCCGGTCGCCCGGTGACGGTCACCAGGAGGCCGACCGCATCCCACTGCTGGACGAGAGCCGGTAGGCCGTCCAGTCCGGCCGGGCGGGCCGCGGACCGGGACCGGTCGTCCAGGAGCAGGGACAGGGCTTCCCTCAGTTCGTCCCCGGCCCGCAGGCTCGACTCCCGCGCGGCGACGAGCGCGGCGCGGGCCTCCCCGGCGGCGCCCGCCGCGCCGCCGTCGAGGAGGTGCAGGGCCATCCCGGAACGGGTTTCGATGAGGGACAGGTGGTCCGTGACGCTCTCGTGCAGGTCGCGGGCCAACCGCAGGCGGACCTCCCCGGACTGCCGGGCCCGTTGGTCGGTCCGGGCCTCCCGCCACACCTCACCGGCCTCCCGGCGTGCCCGCACCGCCTCGGCGGTGGTGAGCAGGGCGAGGGCGGCGACCCCGACGACGGCCTGTCCGCCGAGACGCCGGGTGTCCACCCCCGACATGAGCACCGCACTGGCCCAGCCGGATGCGGCGACCAGGACGGCCTCCGACAACCGGCCGGCCGCGACGAGCCGCCACAGAGCCACCGCCGCGGCGAGTGCGACCAGCGGGAACGGGTACCCCATGACCAGGTAGGCCGCGGCCGAGGCGACCGCGACCACCCCGCCGAACATCGGCCGCCCAGCCAGGAGCAGGGCGAGCGGACCGGCGAAAAGGAGGATCGCCGAGAGCAGGTCGGGGCCGGGGCGGACCGCGACGAACCGGCAGAGCAGCAGGGTCCCGCCGAGCTGCACCGCGGCGAGCGCGACGGGGCCGAGCGGGCCGCGCAGCACCCGCCTGACCACGGACACGCCAGAGACCTTCACGGTCGCAAACAGTAACGGCTAAGTAACCCAACGTGGCGTCAGGGGGGTCGGTCGAACGGTCCTCCCCAGGACCCCGCCCGCCAGGGCCGACCGGACGCCGCCCCGGCGCTGCCCGGTGTCACCCGGCAAGGGTGCTACCCCGGGCGGTCCCCCGCCCCGGGGCAGCACCGATCCGGCCGGATCGACGCCGTCAGGCCAACGCCTTCTGCAGATTCTCGTCGAGCGCGCCGAGGAACTCCTCGGTGGTCAGCCAGCCCTGGTCCGGGCCGACGAGGAGGGCGAGGTCCTTGGTCATCCGGCCACTCTCCACCGTCTGCACGCAGACCCGTTCCAGTGCCTCAGCGAATCCGGTGACCTCCGGGGCGGAATCGAGCTTGCCGCGGTGCTTGAGCCCGCCGGTCCAGGCATAGATCGAGGCGATCGGGTTCGTCGAGGTCGGCTTGCCCTGCTGGTGCATCCGGTAGTGCCGGGTCACCGTGCCGTGCGCGGCCTCGGCCTCGACGGTGCGCCCGTCCGGGGTCATCAGCACGCTGGTCATCAGCCCGAGCGAGCCGTACCCCTGGGCGACGGTGTCGGATTGCACGTCCCCGTCGTAGTTCTTGCATGCCCAGACGTAGCCGCCCTCCCACTTCATCGCGGCCGCGACCATGTCGTCGATCAGCCGGTGCTCGTAGGTGATCCCGGCGACGTCGAAACGCTCCTTGAACTCCTTCTCGTAGATCTCGGCGAAGGTGTCCTTGAACATGCCGTCGTAGGCCTTGAGGATGGTGTTCTTCGTCGACAGGTACACCGGGTAGCCGCGTTGCAACCCGTAGGACAGTGAAGCCCGGGCGAAGTCCTCGATGGAGCGCTTGTAGTTGTACATGCCCATGACGACCCCGCCGTCCTCGGGCATCCGGGCGACCTCCATCTCGATCGGCGCGGAGCCGTCGTCGGGGGTGTAGGTGAGGGTCACCGTGCCGGGACCGGGCACCTTGAGGTCACTCGCCTTGTACTGGTCGCCGTGCGCGTGCCGGCCGACGACGATCGGCTTGGTCCACCCGGGCACCAACCGGGGAACGTTGGAGATGACGATCGGCTCGCGGAAGATCACCCCGCCGAGGATGTTCCGGATCGTCCCGTTCGGCGAGCGCCACATCCGCTTCAGCCCGAACTCCTCCACCCGGGCCTCATCCGGGGTGATGGTCGCGCACTTGACCCCGACACCATGCTCGGCGATGGCATGCGCGGCATCCACGGTCACCTGGTCGTCGGTGGCGTCCCGGTGCTGGATCGACAGGTCGAAGTACCGCAGATCGACGTCGAGGTACGGATGGATCAGGCGGTCCTTGATGAACTGCCAGATGATCCGGGTCATCTCGTCGCCGTCGAGTTCGACGACGGGACCGGCAACCTTGATCTTGGGCACACTCTCTCCTTAAATCTCTCGACGTCAAGATACATTAGGGCATGTGCCGGGCCGAACCATGTCGCGTCGGTCACGCTAGCGCCCGGAGCCCCCGGACATCGCCGCGCCACCGGGGCAGCCACCCGGTCCGACCCGCCCCGCCACCCCGTCCGACCCGCCCTACCACCCGGTCCGACCCGCCCTACCACCCCTGCAACCCGCAGAACCGGGCAGAACCAGCAGGACCCTTGACCGGACCCCCG
>JARRQM010000243.1:0-3969 GCA_037381765.1 Kineosporiaceae bacterium | reverse complement strand
TGTGCTCCGGCAGCCGCCGGGTCCGCCGGGAGGTCGCTGCCTTGCTCCCGTTCCGGTTCCGCCGCGCGGTGCCGGCCGGCGCGGGGCTCCCCCGTGGCGCGGGCGGGCCGGGTGTCGTTCTCGATGGTGAGGGGGCTCTCGGGCGTCATGGTGGACTCCTCGTGCTGCGGGGCGGTGCCGTGTTTCGGTGGTTGCCGCGGTGGTGCTGCGGCGGTGGAGGGGGCCGGGTGGGTAGGGGGCGTACCCACCCGGCCCGGTTCCGTCCTGACTGTTCCGGCCGGCCCGGCCTGGCCGATCCGGTACGGCTGACCTACGGTCGGCCCGGGCCTGTTCCGGTCAGTGCAGGTAGGTCTCGGCGCGCGCCCGGGTACTCCGGTAGCAGCCGCCGGGCCAGGCGGAGGCGGATGCGGGGACCGAGGCCAGCGTCATGGTGAGCAGATCCGTGGGGATACCGAGAAGGGCGTCCTGGCCGAGTGCGTCAACGGTGGAGGCGACCAGTCCGGTCGCGGTCATCACGTAGCTCTGCCCGGCGGTGAGCACCTGCAAGGTCAGGGTGACCGGGACGAGTTCGGTGGTGACCCCGGCCACGAGAGCGATCGTGGCTTCGGCGACTCCGTCGCTGTCACAGTCCTCGACCCGGATGAGGTCGTCGACCAGGTCGAGGGTCGGCGCATGCTGGGTGACGTCGCTGACGACCTCGGCTGCCCCGTCGAGCACGGTGGCGAGTACGGCGCGTACCTGGACCTCGCCGGCGGCGGACGTCGTCTCCCGGGTGATCAGCAGGACGTTGAGGCCGTTGCGGTCATGCCAGGACATCGTCCGGACCGGGGTGCCGGTGACGTCCGCCCCGGCCCGGGTGATCAGGGCGATGGCTTCAGCCGTGGTGAGGTCGGTGACCCCGGTGACGGCGCTGCTCGCCGTCTCCGTGAGGGCGGAGCTGCTCGCCCCGGTGGAGGCCCCGCCGCTCGCCTCGGTGCCCGTGGTCACCGTGCCGTCGGTTCCGGTGCGGGTGGGATGCGGGGAGGTAACGCCCGGGGACGTCGGTGCCGTGCTTCGCCCGTCGGCACCACCCTGCCAGGCCACGCTGGACGGGGCCTCGTCATCCCCGACACCGGTACCGTGCACGATGCCGCCGGCCACTGCGGCGATCGCGATGGCCGCGACGGCGATCCTGGGCAGGGTCCTGGTCCGGCGCAGCCGGGCCCGCACGCCGCCGGCGCGGTTCTTCAGATCACCCAGGTCCTCAACCGCCGCGGCCAGAGGCAGGACCGTGGTCTCCGCCGGATCGTCGCCGTCGGTCCGGGCCAGTCGCAGTCCGGTCTGCCCGGTCCGGGCGAGGCCGCGATCCACTCCTTCCCAGAACCCGTCCCGGTGCCCGGGTACGGAGCCGCCGATCAGCCGGCGCAGCTCTTCGTCGTTCATCACTCCGCCTCCTCCTGGACGAACGCGGATCGGGAACTCGTCGGGTCCGGAGAGGCGGGACGGTCCCCGGACCCGCCCGGGACCGTCCCGCCCGGGGCCGTCCCCTCCCGGGCCTCGGCCTCGCCGAGCAGTTCGGCCAGGCGGATCCGGCCCCGCGAGACCCGGGAGGCCACCGTGCCCGGGCGGACGCCGAAGACCCGGGCCGCTTCCTCGTAGCTCAACCCTTCGGCGACGACCAGGGTGAGGGCGGCCCGATGGTCGTCGTTCAACCGGCTCCACGCCTGGTCCCAGGTGAGCCGGGAGATCGCCCGAGACGCCGGCCCGGGCTCCCGGGACGGGTGCGTCTCGGCCTCGGCGAGCGGGACCTGCCGGCGGCGGCCCTCAGCCCGGAGCACGTCCACCGCGGTGGTCCAGCACACCCGGTGCAGCCAGGTCCGGAACGAGCTGTCCCCGCGGAAACCGCCGATCCGGCGGAACGCCTTCTCGTAGGCCAGCTGCAGCACGTCGTCCATCAGCCAGCGGTCGCGTACCACCGAGAACACCAGGGCGCGCATCCCGGCGTCGCAGTCGCGGATCAGCGTCCCGAAGGCGTCCCGGTCACCCCCCTTGGCCAGTTCCACTAGCCGTTGCGGGGCGTCGTCCATCTGCGGTCCTACCGTCTCCCATGTCATGGACACGACCGTTGGACGATGCCCGTCCTACGATCCTTCCCTGTCCGGTGCGGGCGCGCGACCGCACCGGCGAGGTGTCCTGCGTCCAGTACCCGACGAGTTCCGCGTAGCGGGGGCTGCGGGTGAGTAGATCGTCGTGTCCGCCGAAGGCGGTGCCCGCCCCGTCCATGACGAGCACCCGCTGCGCGCGCAGCGCTGAACTCATCCGGTGGGCGATCACGATGAGGGTGTTCCCTCGCCGGGCGAAGGCCTGCTCCACCTGGGCTTCGGTGACCGGATCGAGGAAGCTCGTCGCCTCGTCGAGGATGACGATCCCGGCCGGTGCCAGGTATGCCCGGGCCAACCCGAGGAACTGGGTGTCCGCCGGGGAGAGCGGGGCGGTGTCCGGGTCGAGTGCCGCGTGCAGACCGCCGAGCCCGGTGACCGTGCGTCCGGCACCCACCGCGACGACCGCCATGGCGACCTCGGCGTCGGTGGCCTCCGGGCGCAGGTAGTCGAGGTTCTCCCGGACGGTGCCGGCGAACACGTACGGCTCCGCGGGGACGAGCACGACCGTCCGGCCGCGTTCCCGCGGGCCCAAGGCATCCGGGGGTACCCCGCCGATCAGGACCGTACCCCGGGTCGGCGTGGTGATCCCGGTGAGTAGGTCGGCGAGGGTCGACTTGCCGACCCCGCTCGGCCCGACCACCGCGAGGTGGGTGCCTTCGGGCAGGTCCAGGGACAGGTCGGTGAGTACCGGGTCGGCCCGGGTCGAGTAGCCGAAGGACACGTGTCGCAGGGCGATGGCGTGACTGTCGCAGGGTGCTGACGGCCGGACGGACACGGTCGGCGGATGCGCCCGGGAGGTGTCGGCGAGCCGGGTCAGCACGACGGCCATGCTGACCGCGACCGTCCCGGCGGCGTTCGCGAGCACCTGCACCGCCGGCTCCAACCCGGTCGACAGGTAGGTGACGCCTCCGACGACCGCGCCGACGGTCAGCTGCCCGTGCCGGAGCAACCAGGGCGCCGACCCGAGTAGGGCGAGCAGCGGCAGGTGCGCGCCGAGCGTGAGCACCGGCAGCCGCCAGGCCCGGGCCCGGGCCAGGGCGAGGACCGCGGCGGCCTCCTCGTCCACCGCCCGCCCCACCTCCCGGCGGGCCTGCCCCTGCGCCCCGGCCGCGACGACGTCACGGAGCCCGGTGACCACCGGGGCGGCGAGGGCGGATACCTCCTCCTCGGCGAGCACCACCCGCCGGTGGCGGACCAGCAGCACCCGGAGCAACACCGCGAACACCGCCCCCGCGAGGCCGAGGAAGGCACCGGCGGCGAGAGCGAGCGGGGGGGACAACAGGGTCAGCCCGAGCAGGGCCGCCGCCCCGGAGACGAGCAGCTGCCGGGCGTTGCGCAGCACCGTGGACAGCAGTGCCCGGACCGTCTCCACCTGCACGGTGGCCCGGGTCACCCAGGCTCCGGGCGGCGGGCCGTGGCCGGTCACCGAGGACCGCAGCGAGGCGGTGACGAGGTCGGTCAGCAGCGAGTCGCGGACCGGTTCGACCACCTCAGCCAGCCACGGGTAGATCCGGCCGGTGGCGACGGCCCCGACCACCCACAGACCGGCGAGCGCGGTGAGCCAGATCAGCCCGGTCCCTGGCCGTCCGGCGAGGAATCCCCGGTCCAGGGCGGTCGCCACGAGCAACCCGGACAGCAGCGCGGGCAGCGATTCCACCGCCGACCAGGCGAGTAACCGGCGCAGCGGACGGCCCCGTCCGGTCAGGTGACCGCGGAGGAACCGTAGGGCCGCCCCGCCCGTGCCGCCCCGGGGGCGGGCCCGGCGCGCCCTCATCCCGGACCCGTCCCGCCCGGACCCATCCCGCCCGGACCCATCCCGCCCAGTCCC
>JARRQM010000242.1:0-3978 GCA_037381765.1 Kineosporiaceae bacterium | reverse complement strand
GTCAACCGGGTGAAGAAGCACACCAAGGAGGGGACGAGCGGCCGTGGTACGCGTACCGGCGGCATCGTCACCACCGAGGCGCCGGTGCACCTGAGTAACGTCATGCTCGTCGACCCGGAGAGCAAGCGCCCCACCCGGGTCGGGGTGCGCGAGGAGAGCGTCGAACGGGACGGCCGGACGCGGACCATGCGTGTGCGGATCGCCCGCCGTTCGGGTAAGGACATCTGATCATGACGACGACGGACACGACGCCGGCGACCGACCGGCCCGCGCCGCGGCTCAAGCAGCGCTACCGCGAACAGATCGCGCCAGCGCTGCGCGAGGAGTTCGGCTACGGCAACGTCATGCAGGTGCCGGGGCTGACCAAGATCGTGGTCAACATGGGTGTCGGGGAGGCGGCCCGGGACTCCAAGCTCATCGAGGGCGCCATCCGTGACCTCGCCGCGATCACCGGCCAGAAGCCGCAGGTGACCAAGGCCCGCCGGTCCATCGCCCAGTTCAAACTGCGTGAGGGGATGCCGATCGGGGCGCACGCCACCCTGCGCGGTGACCGGATGTGGGAGTTCCTCGACCGGCTGCTCAGCCTCGCACTGCCGCGGATCCGGGACTTCCGGGGGCTGTCGCCCAAGCAGTTCGACGGACGCGGCAACTACACCTTCGGACTCGTCGAGCAGTCGATGTTCCACGAGATCGACCAGGACCGCATCGACCGGGTGCGGGGGATGGACATCACCGTGGTGACCACCGCGACGAATGACGACGAGGGCCGCGCCCTACTGCGCCGCCTCGGCTTCCCGTTCAAGGAGAACTGACATGGCGAAGACGGCGCTGATCAACAAGGCCAACCGGAAGCCGAAGTTCGCCGTGCGGGCCTACACCCGGTGCCAGCGGTGCGGACGCCCGCACTCGGTGTACCGCAAGTTCGGGCTGTGCCGGGTGTGCCTGCGCGAGATGGCGCACCGGGGCGAGCTGCCCGGTGTGACGAAGAGCAGCTGGTGAGCGCGGCTATGGCCACCTTGGAAATGGTGTCCCTGCGCGCCAAACTGCCGACCGGAAGGCTGACCCTGCGTCACGCCGTTCCGGTGCTCAACCCGGTCCGGCCGGAGGACCTCCTCGGGGAGATCCCGGCCGCATCCGAGACCACTGCTACGCCGGAGGTCGGCGCCGGTACGGGTACGCGACAGCGTGCCGGCTCCGAAACCGTGGCGAGGAAGGGCGGGACAGCCCGATGACGATGACCGACCCGATCGCGGACATGCTCACCCGTGTGCGGAATGCGAATTCCGCGTACCACGACAGCGTGACCATGCCGTACAGCAAGCTCAAGGCCCGGATCTCGGAGATCCTCCAGCAGGAGGGGTACATCGCCTCCTGGGCGGTGGCCGACGCCGAGGTGGGCAAGTCGCTGACGATCGTCCTCAAGTACGGGCCCAACCGGGAACGTTCGATCGCCGGTCTGCGCCGGATCAGCAAGCCCGGCCTGCGGGTTTACGCGAAGTCCAGCAACCTGCCCCGGGTCCTCGGTGGTCTCGGTGTGGCGATCCTGTCCACATCCTCCGGTTTGCTCACCGACCGGCAGGCCAGTAAGCGAGGCGTGGGCGGGGAAGTCCTCGCCTACGTCTGGTAGCGGGGGAGGAGAGTCATGTCCCGCATCGGCAAGCTCCCGATCACCGTGCCCGGTGGTGTCGACGTCACCGTCGACGGCCGCGAGGTCACGGTGACGGGTCCCCGGGGAACGCTGTCGCACACCGTCGTCGGCGCGATCGAGGTCGCCCAGACCGACGGCGTGGTCACCGTGATCCGCGGCAATGACGAGCGCCAGGCCCGGGAACTGCACGGGCTCACCCGCACCCTGATCGCCAACATGGTGACCGGAGTGACCCAGGGGTACGAGAAAAAACTCGAAATCATCGGTACCGGGTACCGGGTCATGGCCAAGGGCTCCGCACTGGAGTTTGCTCTCGGCTACAGCCACCCGATCATCGTGCAGGCGCCTGACGGCATCACCTTCGCCGTGGAGGCCCCTACCCGGTTCTCTGTTTCCGGCATCGACAAGCAGCAGGTCGGCGAGGTCGCCGCGAACCTGCGGAAGCTGCGTAAGCCCGACCCGTACCGGGGCAAGGGCGTGCGCTACGCAGGCGAGCAGATCAAGCGCAAGGTCGGGAAGGCTGGGAAGAAGTAATGGCGATCGGTGTGAAGCGCAGCGGAGGCGGCGCCGGCAAGGGCAGCGACGCGGCCCGGCGCAGGCGGCACCTGCGGGTGCGCAAGCGCGTGGTCGGCACCGCCGAGCGTCCCCGGCTCGTCGTCACCCGGTCCAGCCGGCACATGGTGGCCCAGATCGTCGACGACTCCGTCGGGCACACGCTGGCCTCGGCCTCGACGATGGAGGACGACCTGCGCGCCTCGGAGTCGGACAAGACGGCGAAGGCCCGGCGGGTCGGGGAACTCGTTGCCGCCCGGGCCAAGCAGGCCGGTGTGCACGAGGTGGTGTTCGACCGTGGCGGCAACCGCTACCACGGGCGGGTCGCCGCCGTTGCCGACGGTGCCCGCGAGGGCGGGCTGGTCCTGTGAGCCGGCGCGTTCCCGGGCTGGCCACGCCGGCACGAATCCGTGAGTTCCTGCCGGCGGAGCCGGCGCCTGTACGAGAGATGAGGAACGTCTGATGGCTGGACCCCAGCGCCGCGGCGGCACGGGCACCGGCGGCGACAACTCGGGGCGTCGGGAACGTCGCGACCGGGATGGGCGCCGCGACCGCGATGGTGCCGACAAGACCGCCTTCATCGAGCGCGTGGTGACGATCAACCGGGTCGCCAAGGTGGTCAAGGGCGGGCGGCGGTTCAGCTTCACCGCCCTGGTCATCGTCGGTGACGGTGACGGGACCGTCGGCGTCGGCTATGGCAAAGCCAAGGAGGTCCCCTCGGCGATCGCCAAGGGGGTCGAGGAGGCCAAGAAGCACTTCTTCAAGGTGCCGCGGCTGCTCGGTACCATTCCGCACCCGGTGCAGGGGGAGGAGGCCGCCGGCGTGGTGTTGCTGCGTCCGGCCTCGCCCGGTACCGGGGTCATCGCGGGCGGCCCGGTGCGCGCCGTGCTGGAGTGCGCGGGTATCCACGACGTGCTGAGCAAGTCGCTCGGCTCGGACAACGCGATCAACATCGTGCACGCCACGGTGGCGGCGCTGCGGTCGCTGGAGCGGCCCGAGGAGGTCGCGGCGCGTCGTGGCCTGCCCCTGGAGGATGTCGCTCCGGCCGCCCTGCTGCGGGCCCGCTCGGGGGTGTCCTCCTGATGGCGCAGCTCAGGGTCACCCAGATCAAGTCGGGGATCGGGGGGAAGCAGCCGCACCGTGACACGCTGCGCTCCCTCGGTCTGAAGAGGATCGGGGACGTCGTCGTCAAGGAGGACCGTCCCGAGATCCGTGGCATGGTGCGCGCGGTGCGGCACTTGGTCACCGTGGAGGAGGTGGACTGACATGGCGGAGGACACGACATCCGTCGAACCGGCGGAGCCGGTGACACCGGCTCCGGGCGAGCACACGCTCAAGGTGCACCACCTGCGCCCCGCCCCCGGAGCGAGGACCGCCCGGATCCGGGTCGGTCGCGGTGAGGGCAGTAAGGGCAAGACCGCCGGGCGCGGTACGAAGGGGACGAAGGCGCGGAACCAGGTGTCCGCCGCGTTCGAGGGCGGGCAGATGCCGTTGCACATGCGGCTGCCCAAGCTGCGCGGGTTCACCAACCATTTCCGGGTCAGCTACCAGGTGGTCAACCTGGGCCGGCTGGCCGAGCTGTACCCCGAGGGTGGGGAGGTGACCGTCGCCGACATGGTCGAGCGCGGTCTGGTCCGGAAGGGCTCCCCGGTCAAGGTCCTCGGTGATGGGGAGGTGACGGTGTCGCTCCGGGTGAGCGCGCATGCGTTCTCTTCCTCCGCCCGGGAGAAGATCACCGCCGCCGGCGGAACGTTCGACACGCTGTGACCTGGTGGGCC
>JARRQM010000241.1:0-3983 GCA_037381765.1 Kineosporiaceae bacterium | reverse complement strand
CCCAGCCGCTGTGCTACCGAAAGCGCCTCAGTGGAAGAAGACCATGTCTTCCATCATCGGCGCGAAGACGCGGTAGTACGGGGGCATCTTGGCGAGCGTCATGAGCACCCCCTCGTCGTGCACCTTGCGGATCTTCGGGTTGACCGCGGTGAGCGCGAGACCGAAGCTCAGCGCGCTCGGGGTCTCCCACTCCATGTGGACGAAGTACTCCGGGTCGCCGGTGTGCGGGGTGGCGAAACCGCGGTAGTCCTTACCCCACTCGCCGTAGTTCGTGATCGGCGCGGACGGCGGGTTGGCGCCGAGCGTCTCGATGCCCTCCCAGAAGTACGGGGGCGAGAACTGCATCGGGCCGATGCCGGACTCCCCGTGCTTCTTCATGATCATCCAGCCGATCATGCCCGGAGCGTGTTCCTTGAGCAGGTTCAGCGTCGCGACGGCGCCTTCCAGGAACTCGTTCTCCCGGTCCGCCTTGACCTTGTGCTCACCGACGGCGACGAGCCGACGGTGCTCCAGACGGACCTTGGGGACCGGCTGGTTGGCGGCGAAGGCCTGCCCGAGAACGCTGGGAACATCGGTCATCCCCATCAGCGGCGGCAGGTCCGCGTCGACGACGGTGAACATCGGCTCATGCGGCCCGTCGACGACGAAGCTCAGGCAGCCACCGCAGAGCTCGAAGATCCGCGAGAAGTTCTCGTGGTGCATCTGCTCGTGGTCGTCCATGTCGTTCCACATGGTGTACTGCCACAGGTCGAGCGGGTTGAGCCGGATGTTCGTCGGGCTCTCGATGACCTTTTCGAGACTCTCGGCGGTGATGATCTGGGCGGCCCCGTAGCGCCCGCCGAGCGGGTGCGCGCCGACCTGGATCAGGGCATGGAAACCGAGGAACCCGGGCGAGTTCGCGGTGGTGATGCAGACCCGGGGACCGATCTGGGCCATCTTCTCGAAAGTCTCGGCCTCATTGATGACCCTCGCCTGGTTGATGGCGATGGCCACACCCTTGTCGATGCCTTTGGTGTTCATAGCTGTCTCCCTGTTGAGCGCTTGACTGGTGGACGGCGACAGAGCGTCGGCAGCTATTCGGTGGTCATCGCACCGCCCTCACCGGCTCCCCGTACCTGACGGGAAACTCCGGGGCTTCGCGCAGTGACCTCGCTGTCACTGGACCTGGTGGACAAATGCGGTCCCTTTCCGTTGCGGACATCCCGCCCGGACCCAGCCATCACCGATCGGTCCGAACAGAGAACGTGTGCTCCGTCCGGTCGGGTCAGGAGGGGCCCCACGGGCCACGGTCACGCGGGGGCTCGGGTGCGAGCCGCGACACCCACCGGCGTAACTTCCGGCAACATTAAGCAAGCTCGGCATATCGGTCAATGCTGACAATGGTGCTATCAAGTGCACTATGTCACTCTCACGACACAGCGCACGTACCGGAATCGTCACCAGATACGGCCGGGTCCCCGGGCGCCGCCGCGCCCCCACCTACGGCCATCAGATACGCATTGACCTGCGGAAATGTCCGCAGGGACCGGATCACATGTAGCAGCTCGGGCGCCGTTGGCAATTCGGCGCCCGGCAGAACCCCGCGTCGGGCACGCCCCGTCAGGACCCCACTACAGGCACATCACCCGGATGGGGCCCTGCAACGGGCACGCTCCCGTCCGGGCCCCGCTACGGGCACGCTCCCGTCCGGACCCCGCTACGGGCACAATCCCCCGGCAGGAGCGCCCCGGGCGCAGTACGAGGTCGCCTCGACGCTCTTCAGCGAGAACCCCTCACCCGAGTCGATCGGCTGGCCGAACACGTGCAGCCGCTCCGCGAACACCGCGTCGTCCCCGAGTCCGACGACGTCGTAACTGACCTCGCCGAGATCCCCGACGGTCGGCGCCGCCGAGACGACGACCCGGGACCGGGGTTCGGTGGAAGCTCGGGTCCCGGCGACAATCCGCCCGAGGTCGAGCATGGTCTCGGCGGTCGGCCGGCTACCCAAATCGCGGACCACCTGCGCGGTCACGTCATCGGTGCCGTCCCGTCCGGCGAGGTAGCCGAGGCTCGCCCAGCCGGTCGCCCCGGCCACGGTCACCTCGATCCAGTACGGTCCCGTACCCGACCGCCAGCCCCGTCCGGTCGTCCTGACCCCCTCAGTCTGCGGACCGAGCGTGGCGACGGCGGGAAAACCGGCTCCCGGACCCCCACGGACGTTGAGCACGTCGTCATGGGCGACACCGACGACGGCGAGGGAGACGCCGGCCGGGAACGGGACCTCGACAGGACCGCCGGAGGTCGTCGCCACATCCGACGGCGTGGACGGCGAGGTGCCCGTCGCCGTACCCGGAACCGACCGGGACGGGGTCGTGGTGACCGTGGGAGAGCTCCCGGCCGGATCCCCCGCCCCGCATCCGGCGGCCCCGAACAGTGCCACCACCAGCATTCCGGGAACGAGCACTCCAGGAACGCGTACCCCGGGAACACGCTTCCGCTCTCGCAGATCCATGACGACCCCTTCCCTCCTCGGGTACTACGGCGACACCCGTCCGGTAGCCACATCCACGGCGGCGGGATGCTGCTCAGCGATTTCCGTTCCGGGGCCCCGCCGCGGGTGGGCAAGGCCGCGCAGCCTGACGCCGCGATCGTCCCGGCGAAGTACCGGCTCGCATCCGATCACCCGGATCCGGCACCCGTCGAAGACTGCTACGCGGGCCTGCTCCGGACCGCCGGACACGCCGAGGAACGGGGTTGCGACCGTCCCGGTGCCCGATGCTCGACGACCGCGATGACAGCGTCTCGACCGGACGGCTCCGCCTCCGGCTCGCTCTCCCGCTCCAGCTGCTGCACCGCAGCCGTCTCGACGGGTCTGGACCACCCCGCCCACGATATCCGGGCGGCACCTCCGGCGGGCACCGTTGTGACGACCGAGACAGACGCCTCGGCCCGACGAGTGTCCTCGATCACCCCGAAGAGGCATCGCCCCCCGCGGCTTCGCCGGTCTCGGCGCCCGCCCCGTCCCGGGCGACCCCGTTGTTCCCACCGGCCCCGCCGTCCTCGGCGGCCCTGGCGCGGACGATGCGGGCAGCCTCGACGAGATTGGTCAAGGTGGCGCGGACCTCGGGGTAGCCGCGGGTCTTCAGACCGCAATCGGGATTGACCCACAACCGTTCCCGGGGGAAGGCCGCGACGGCGGCCGACAGCTGGGCGGTCAGTTCGCTCACGCCGGGTACCCGCGGAGAGTGGATGTCCCAGATCCCGGGCCCGACCTCGTTCGGGTACGCGGCTGCGGTCAGCTCGCCGAGCACGCTCATCTGCGAGCGGGCCGCCTCCAGGCTGATCACGTCCGCGTCGAGGGCGGCGACGGCGGGGAGGATGTCACCGAAGTCGGCGTAGCACATGTGGGTGTGCACCTGGGTGGTGTCCGCCACCCCGGAGGTGGCCAGACGGAAGGCCTGCACCGCCCAGTGCAGGTAGCTGGCGCGGGCATCCCGGCGCAGCGGCAAGGTCTCCCGCAGAGCGGGTTCGTCGACCTGGATGATCCGGATCCCCGCCTCCTCCAAGTCGGCGACCTCGGCGCGCAGGGCGAGGGCGACCTGCCGGGCGGTTGCGGCGAGCGGCTGGTCGTCGCGGACGAAGGACCAGGCGAGCATGGTGACCGGGCCGGTGAGCATGCCCTTGACCGGTTTGGTGGTGAGGCTCTGCGCGTAGCGGGCCCAGGACACCGTCATCGGTTCCGGGCGGGCGACGTCACCGAGCAGGATCGGTGGCCGGACGTACCGGGAGCCGTAGGACTGCACCCACCCGTTCCGTGTCGCCAGGAACCCGTCGAGTTGTTCGGCGAAGTACTGCACCATGTCGTTGCGTTCGGTCTCACCGTGGACGAGCACGTCCAGGCCGACGGCCTCCTGTTCGGCGATCACCGCGGCGATCTCGGTACGCATCGCCTGCAGGTAGTCCGCGGCCGGGAGCGTCCCGGTACGCAGTCCGGCCCGCGCGGC
>JARRQM010000240.1:0-4637 GCA_037381765.1 Kineosporiaceae bacterium | reverse complement strand
CTCGCCGACACCGTCGTCGTACCCGGCGGCCTTGGCCCGGTCGGTCGGGCTCAGACCGTCCACCGAGGTGTGCGAGAAGTTGTGCGTCTGGACCATCTCGACCGCGTAGTCGTGCGAGGCCTTCTGCAGGGACGGGTCAATGACCAGCGCCTTGCAACCGTTCGCCGCCCGCTCGGCGTTCACCAGGTCGAAGACCTGCTGTTCGTACGCGGTCAGCCCCGGTGAGGTGGTACTCGTCGCCGTCGGGGTCGTCGCCGTCGGGGCGGGAGCCGTCGTCGACGGGGACGGTGAGACGGACGTGGCCGTCGGGGTCGCCGTCGTCCCGGACGGGGACGGCGTCGTCACCGAGGGCGCGGGAATGGTCGCCGTCGGGGTGGCCGTCTCCGTGGGCGGGACCGTCGGGGGCGGGGCGTCGCCGTCCTCGTTGCAGGTCACCCCGTTGAACATGAACGTGCTCGGGACGGGGTTGGACGCCTGCCACGAGCCGAGGACCCCGAACGAGACCGTGTCCCCCGTGCCCACGGAGCCGTTGTAGGACACGTTCCGCGTCGCCGCCTGGCCGTCGACCGTGGTCACGGTGGCGTTCCAGGCCTGCCGGACGTGCTGGCCGTCGGCGAGTCCCCAGTCCTGATCCCAGCTGGACACAGGGTCACCCGCCCGGCCACTGGCTGGCCACCCGGTAGTCCACTGAGCAGCCGGTTTCGGACTGGGCCCCGACGGCCGCGGTGACCAGGGTGCCGGTCACGGCGGTGGCGATCGCCGCGACACTGACGATCAGACTCCGCCGCTTCCGGCGTGACCGGTGCCGGTGTGATCGGTGCCGTTCGGGCGGTGGTGGGGTCTCGGAGAAGCGACTCACGAGAGTCCTTTCAGGGCCGGAGCATTGACATGATCAGGGGCAGGTTGTGGTGGACAGGACTCCTGCACTTCCCATAGTCGCCGCAGGCCGGCTGAAGGTTGCCCCAGTATGGGACGAATTGGGAGGCCCCCGGAACCGCTCCGCTGTCACACTCCACCGTCACGCTCCGAAGTCACCCCCCGGGCCGCACCCCGAGCGTCACGCACCAACTACCCGAGCGTTGCGCACTCACCAGCCCGGAGTATTCATAGCGGTCTCCGGTCAGGCTGATTGAAGCAAAAATGCCCTCTCACCTGGGAGAATGAGGTTGTCGAAGCCGAATTCACACCGGAGGAAGAGAGCACTTTTCAGGTGCACGAGCTTACCGGGTGGTCCCGGGATCTGACCGTCGAAGTCGCCGACCTCCGACGGTGCCGGAGCCACCAAAGACCTCCTCAAACACATCACGACACGACCCTGAACGCTGTGCCCGACCGGCGGGTGCACTACCCGGTCGGGTTCGGTCTCGACCAGCGTGCCCGCACCGCGATCGGCAAAGTCCCCGAAGCGTTGTAGGAGAACGTCATCAACCCCGACGGCAGTCCCCGCGACCTGACCGATGTCGGCGTGGCCGAGCAGACCGGACTGATCCGCGCCTCCGCCAGCCCCGACGGCCGGTCCCTCGACCAGCTGAAGACCTGACCGAAAGACATGCATGTCATCGTCCGCCGCGAACATCTACACTCCGGCGCACAGCTGTCCCTGTTCGAGAAAGCCGGCGGCTGGCGTTACCAGCTCTTCGCCACCGACACCCTCGCCACCGGGCTCGGTCGTCCGGCCAGCGAACTCAGCCAACTGGCCTCCCTGAAAACCCAGCACCACGCCCACACCCGCGTCAAAGACGCCGAGTCGCGTAAAAAACTGCATCCACAACGCGAAAAAGGAAGAACACCGGCCTCGGCTATCTGCCCTCCACGCACTACCACCTGAACCAGGCATGGCCCATCACCGCGACGATCGGAGAAGGCGTTCGTCCTCCTCACTGCCTGAACATCAGCGCCGTAACCTTCCTACTCCCGCCTGGATCGGCCTCTCCGTCCTGGCGGGGGCAGGTGCTCGTCGGGTGCGCCGGGGCGCACCTCGGCCCCCGACGATGGAGGATGTGGGCTCCTGGGGAGCCGAGGTGGCCCCGGCAAACGCAGCGGACGATCCCCACCGACCATCTGCCCGTACCGGGCGCCCATGGCCGGCCAGCCCGGGGACCACGCACCCAGGTCCGACCAACACTTCGATCGTACCGGAAATTTACGCACCACACCAGATGACGCGACCAGCTACCGTAGGACTACGGATCACGCGGACTGCGGTATGCATGGCGCTGCGTACTCCCGCAGCCTGTGGGCATGCCCAGCCTCGGCGACGTTATCGCGGCGAACGTCCGCGGCGAGCGTGCGCGTCGACGTTGGACGCAGGAGCAGCTCGGGGAGCACCTCGGATGGTCCCGGTCCACCGTCGGTGACTTGGAGTCTGGGCGGCGAAAGGTCACGGCCGACGACATCCCGCCGCTGTGCGAGGTGTTCGGCATCGACCTCTCCGAACTTGCTCGGGGCGCCGACCCAGGCGACCTTCGACGAATGGGTCTGTAGCGGCGGGATGTCACGCTCGGCGAGGATGACCACCTTGGTCGCAATGGCCACATCGCCACCAACCTGGCCGCTCTGAGCAACACCGTGCGCCACCTCGCTGGCACCACCCAGATCGCCCGGACCCTACGCTGCCTCGCCCGCAACCCCGAACACGCAATCAGCCTGCTGACCAGCCCAAACCCGACTTTGAACTAGCCATGGCAACGCCAAGGCCACGAGTCGGGCTCAGGTCACGAGGTGCGGCTGCCGTACTGGCTTGATGGTCTCCATCAAACCCGGTACGAGACGATCAACCGAGCTGCACATACAGGTCGTCAGCCTCCACCTCTGCCTTAAAGATCTTTCGGTAGTTGGGTGAGTCGTTCCCTGGGTTGTTTCTGTGTCGGTAGGTCGGTTGGTTCATGCCCGGGAATGGCAAGCGTGGTGCGGGCGGGGCCGGTGGCCATCCCGCGCACAGACGCACTCCGGGAACTCTGGGGGCGTTGCGGGAGCGGCGGATACATGCGGCGGGGATGTTCGAGCAGGGTGGGCGTCAGGTTGATGTCATGGTCACGTTGGGGGTCTCGGCCCAGACCGCCTCGCGCTGGCATCACCAACCCCAGCGAAGGAGTCTGGGACAACCTCAGGGGCAACGAACTGGCCAACCTGTGCCCCGACACCATCGACGACGCCCACACCGCCACCGACACCGGCCCGCACCGCATCGCAACCAGCTATGACCTGTGCTTCGCCTTCCTCGACCACACCGGACTTCCCCTACGACCCACACTCACCCAATTACCGAAAGATCTCTAGACCCGCTATTTCCGGCGGGCGACACTAGCCATGTAACAACGATGAACCGAGGTCCAGTCGAGCCCGAGGGTCGTCAGCCTTCAATATCCACTCGGTGCTATCTAGTGCCTGAACGATCACAACTGCCTCGCCTGGAATCCTGGGCACATCTGTCGCGTAGCCCAAAATCTCACAATTGATGACTTGATCGAGGCCTTGGGCAACCTCCAGTAGAGCGTTGAATGAGAAGATCAACCCACCTCTGGTACCGGACACCGCTCGCTCAATGCTGAGAATATCCAAACCAAAATCCGGAACTGCAATTGCCTCAAAATCGGTCAATCGCCATTCAAGCCCCTTACCGTCGATGACATCGAGGATCTCACCCAGAGTCACGAGATGTCCTTCATGGTGCATCGGGATTCGATAAGAGAAACGTTCCGTCATTGAAATGGCTCCGTCGGCCCACGCCTTGGCGTTCCGCCAGTCTCATTCGGAAGCCAAGAATACTGATGTGGATTGGAGTGGCTGCCGGGTCGGCCATGATCAGTGAAGTCAATGTCCCTCACAGGCTCTCCACCTGGTCCGAACTCCCTCGCCTGAGGGTAATCGCCCTTGCGCCCCGATTTCTGACCCAATTGGGTGTGCGGATAGGAACTATCAGAAATTGGAACACCATGTTTATTCCGTGGAAGTTCACGCTTAGGGAACCACTGACCATCAGGTGCTCCGTTCGCGTCGTTGCCGTAGCCGGGTACGAGTCCGAGTGGGTCGGTTTCGTGGGTGGGGTTGGGGACGTAGGTGTGGGGGTTGGGTGCTGGGGTGAGTCCGAGGGGGTCGGGGGTGAGGTAGCGGGCGGTTGTGGGGTCGTAGTAGCGGTGGTGGTTGTAGTGGAGTCCGGTTTCGGGGTCGTGGTGTTGGCCGGGGAATCGTAGGGGGCATTCGGTGCCCGCGAGGGTGGCGGTAGGGCTGGTGGTGGGGGTGCCCCAGGTTGTGGTGGGTTGGTGCCAGGTGTGGTGTCCGGTGGTGGTGATCAGTGCGGTGGGGGCATCGACGAGGTCGGTGATGATGGCTTGGAATCGTTGATCGAATTCTTCTTGAGTCCACCCACCGACGCCGCCGGGGCTGGCGGGGTCGTGGTGTGCTGGGTTGTGGGGGGTGGTGTGTTGGGCCAGGGGTGTGCCGGTGACCGGGTGGTAGATCCAGGTGGTTGTTCCGGTCGCATCGTGTTGTTCGATGGTGGTGTTGCCGTCCCAGGTGAACAAGACTTGGTCGAGGGGTGCGCCGGTATTGGGGTCGGGGTCGGATCGTTGTTTCGCGATCCGTCGCCCTAGCGGGTCATACAGGTAGGTCCAGGCGCCGTGGTCGGGGGTGGTGAC
>JARRQM010000239.1:0-4003 GCA_037381765.1 Kineosporiaceae bacterium | reverse complement strand
GCCGGGTTCGACGAACCCGGCGAGAACCGAGAAATGCCCCGGGGGCCACGCCACCTGCCGACCGAGCAGGATCCGGTCGGCCTCGTCGACCACCGACATGATCACCGCGGGGTCGGTGCGCGGATAGTGCTCGGCCCCGCACCCGGGACAGACCCGCGCCCACCCCGCCTGCACCACCTCGGTCGCGGCACCGCAACGCGGGCAGTGACCGTACCGGGTGTGCCAGCTCGCCACCGCGACCGCACAGGTCATCAGCCCGGCATCAGCGTCGTCGAGCAGGTCCCCGACGGCACGCAGGTCGGCCCAACGGCGACCGTACTCATCCGGTCCGCCGGGTTCCGGCGGGCTTCCGGGGGCCACCGGGGGCATCGCCGGCCCGGCAGCGGCGTACAGGACGTACCCGCGCCCCTGCGGGTCCTCACCGAGGAACACGAGGACGGCACCGTCCCGGTCTCCCCGCTCATCCGCGGTGGCGGGAGCGAGCAGGTCGAGCCGTGGCGTACCGGGCGGGCCGGTGATCGGGGCCCGTGGTCCCCGCAGGGGGAGCACCGCGGTGGCCGGGTCGTCGAGCAACACCCGCATCAGCTCCGGCCCAGCCCGACGGTGCCCGGCACGGTCGACGCGGGCCCGGGACAGGGACAGCCGGGTCAGGGTCACCGACCCACCGTACGGCGTACCCGACGCCGCGCCCGCCACGGGCGCCCCTGCCGCCGTCCCTGCCGTCCCTGCCGTCCCCGCAGCGGCCCCCCGCCCGCCGGGCCCGACCGGTCCGCGCCCCGGCCCGGTACCCCCGCCGTACCCCGCCGTGGCCGTGCCGGACCCGGGGCACGCCCGTGACCAGTGCGGACACCGGTGCTGTCGGGCAGGCACGGAACCACCCCGTAGATTTACCCGGTGCCCGACCGCAGCCCGTTCGCCCTCGCCGCCCTCGCCTGTGCGGCGGTCCGAGGGCTGCAACCGGTAGCCGCGGCCCCCCTCGACCAACCCGACCGGGACGTCGACGGCGCGCGGATCACCGACGACCTCGGACGGGACTGGCTGGTCCGCGCCCCCCGCGGTCCCGCCGCGGCGGCCCGTCTCGACCAGGAGGTGCGGCTGCTCGCCGAACTCACCGGCTGGCTGCCGTTCCCCCTGCCACAGATCGCCGGAACCGCCGAACTCCCCGAGGGCGGGGATGCCGTACTGCACCGGGTGCTCCCCGGAACGCCCCTGTCGGTGGCCGCGCTCACCCCCGAGGCGGGGCTGACCGCCGCCGTCGGACGGGCCATCGCCGCCGTGCACGGGCTTCCGGAACGACTCATCGAGGAGGCCGGGCTGCCGGTCTACACGGCGCAGGACCACCGGCAACGCCGGCTCGCCGAGGTGGACCGGGCCGCGTCCACCGGCCAGGTCCCGGTCGCTCTCCTGGAACGCTGGGAGAAGGCCCTTGAGGAGCCGGGCGCCTGGCGGTTCGCCCCGTGCGTCGTACACGGCGACCTCGCCGAGGAGAACGTCCTGGTCGACGGAGACGACGTGGTCGGGCTCACCGGCTGGGGTGAGGCCCGGGTCGCGGACCCCGCCGATGACCTCGCCTGGCTGGTCGCCTCCTGCTCGGACGATGTGGTCACCGCGGTCCTCACCGCCTACGCCCGGGAACGCCTGGACACCCCCGATCCGCAGCTGCCGCGGCGGGCCCGGCTCGCCGGGGAACTCGCCGTGACCCGCTGGCTGTTGCACGGGGTGGCCTCGGACGACACGGTGATCGTCGACGACGCCGTCGTCATGCTCCGCGAACTCGAACAGGACGTCGCGGGCAACACCTGGTAGCGGGCAACACCGGGGAGCGGGCAACGCCCGGCCGCGGGGCAGATCCGGCAATACCGAGCCGCGGGGCAGATCCGGCAACGCCGGGCCACCGGTCGCCCTTCCGCACCAGGGGTCCGGTCACTCCGGTCCCGATGGCACGGCGCTGATCAGAGCGAGCAGCCCCGCCTCGTCGAGTACATCGACCGGGCGGACCGTCTGCCCGGTGAGCGGGTGGAAGAAGGCCGCCGACACCCGGTCCACCGCGACCCCGCTCAGCCGGGCCCAGGCCAGCCGGTAGACGGCGAGCTGCACGGCCCTGGCCCGCACCTGGTCGGGGGCGCTCGGCGGGATCCCGGTCTTCCAGTCCACGACATCCCAGCGCGGCCCGTCCGGGCCGGCCTCGGCGAAGACGGCGTCGATCCGACCCCGAAGCACGAACCCGGCGAGCGGCGTCTCCACGGACACCTCAACGGCGACCGGAGTCCGGGCCGCCCACTCGCTGGTGAGGAACCCCCGCTGGAGCGCGTCCAGGTCCTCACCTGCGGCGAGGTCGACGTTCCGGTCGTCGGCGGCCCCCGGGAGGTCCTCCAGCTCGACCAGGGCCGCCGCCTGGAAGCGCCGTTCCAGCCAGGTGTGGAAGGCACTGCCGCGACGTGCTGCGGGGCTCGGCGGCTGCGGCATCGGGCGACGCAGGTCGAGGGCGAGCCGCTGCGGATCGGCCGCGAGCGCGACCATCCGGGAGGCGGTGAGCTGCCCGGGTAGTTCCACCGCGAGCCCGCGGCGCGCGGTGTCATCCCGTTCGGCGAGCAGCACGGTGAGTTCGGTCGCCCACGGCGAAGCGCCGTCCCCGGAAGGTCCCGGTGGGCCGGCGTCCGCCTCCGTGTCCGTGTCCGCGTCCGTGTCCGGATCCGTGTCCGCGTCCGTGTCCGGATCCGTGTCCGTCCGGGCCGCGGTGGCCGGGTCGACGTCGGCGTCCGCGGCGGCCGGGTCAGCAGCGGCGGCCCGGTCGGCCCGGTCGAGGCGGTCGCGTTCCGCGGTGACCATCCTGGCGGCCTCGACGAGGGCGGGACGCCGGTCGCCGAGGGTGTCCCGGGGCCAGGCGGCCCGCGGGGTGAGCGCGTCGCGGGGGTTATCCGCCCCCCGATCCGGGGCTTGGGCCCAGGCCAGCGTCGAGATCCCGGGGACGGACCCGGCGAGTTCGGCGACTTCGGTGAGGAACCGGGACGGCCGCCGCGGGGTCGTCCCGTCCCCCCAGACCGCCCCGGTGAGCAGCAGCCTCCGCCGGGCCCGGGTGAACGCGACGTAGCCGAGGCGACGCTCCTCGGCGATCTCGTGCGCCCCGCAACGGGCCCGGAAATCGTCGAGTTCGTCAGCGAGTTCCTGCTGGGAGGCGACCCGGTCGACGGCCCAGTGCGGAAGCCCGTCCGCATCACCGCGCAGCGGGTACGGCAGGGCCCCCAGGTCGCCGAGCCAGCCGTGCGCGAGGTCGGTCTCCCCGCGTCCGCTCCGGCTCGGGAACACGCCCTCGACGAGCCCGGTCACCGCCACGACATCCCATTCCAGGCCCTTGGCCGCGTGCACGGTGAGGATCTGTACGGCATCCGGACGGACCTGGCCGACCGGGGAATCCAGGCCGCGTTCCCGGGTATCCGCGGCGGCCAACCAGCCGAGGAAAGGCCCGAGCCCGGTACGTTCCCCGCTGTCGGCGAATGCCGCGGCCACATCGACGAAAGCGTCGAGATGGGCCCGGGCCGCCGCCGGTGACGTCCCGGGGACGGCGGCCACCTCGATGTCAAGGAGCAGCGCCCGTTGCACGTCGAGGACGAGGTCGGGCAGGGGCAAGGCGGTACGCCCGCGCAACCCGCGCAGCACCGCCGCGAGCCGGACCAGCCGAACCCGGGCCGGGCCGGACAGTTCCTGACCGGCCGGGCCACGCCAGCCCTCAGGAGGTAGCTGGTCGATCGCCTCGACCAGGGAGACCTCCTCGACGGCGTCGTAGCTCACCCCGGCGCGACGGTCCCGGCCGGGCGCCGGATCCGCGGAGTCGGCGCTCCCCGCCGGGCCGGTGTCCCCCGTCGGGGGTCCATCCGCGGGGGACTCTCCGGGTGGGGGCTCGTGGGGCGGAGGTTCTTGAGGCGGGAAGCCCCCCGGCGGGACGTCCTCGGGCGGGTCATCGCGCAGGCGGTGGGCCCAAGAGCCGAGCGCCTCCAGATCACGC